>NZ_JAWRVL010000001.1:0-304328 GCF_036663595.1 Halalkalibacter lacteus | reverse complement strand
ACATTTGGATCACCTCACGTTTAATTATCTATATTATACTATATCCATTTGAATAATCGGATTTAAAAACAAAAAAAACAGGCTGTTGAGAACACTTTCTCAACAGCCTGAGCCAGTCTAAATGACTGGCTTTTTTTACACAACTTAACGTGAATAGAATTCAACGATAAGAGCTTCTGTGATTTCAGCAGGAAGTTCAGAACGTTCTGGAAGACGGCTGTATGTTCCTTCTAAGCTTTCAGCATCAAATGTTACATAAGCTGGAACAAAGTCTATTCCTTCAAGAGATTCTTTAATGATAGCAAAGTTACGTGATTTTTCACGCACACCGATTGATTGTCCTGGCTTTACGCGGTAAGATGGAATATCTACGCGACTACCATCAACAAGAATGTGGCCATGGTTTACTAATTGGCGAGCAGCACGACGTGTGCGAGCAAGACCCATACGGTAAACTAAGTTATCAAGACGAGACTCAAGAAGAATCATGAAGTTCTCACCGTGAATACCAGGCATTTTACCAGCATCATCAAAAATACGACGGAATTGACGCTCATTAATTCCGAACATGTGACGAAGCTTTTGCTTTTCTTGTAGTTGTAAACCATATTCAGAAAGTTTCTTACGTTGTGTTGGACCGTGTTGCCCTGGAGCATACGGACGTTTTGCTAATTCTTTACCCGTACCGCTTAGTGACATTCCTAAACGACGAGATAATTTCCAAGATGGACCTGTATAACGAGCCATAATTTGACTCCTCCTTGTTATTTTGATGTTGCAAAATAACAACCGCTTGGCAATCTCATACAATGTTCATTTTGCTTTCATGCATCTTCGCTTCGACAGCTAGAAGTTACACGATGCACCTCGATATGCAGCCGCACGAGGAACAAAATGGCTACCAATGTACGTTTACCTTGGCTGTCTTATTTCACACAAACACCATTATATGAATTTAAAAATGAAAAGTCAATAGGAACTAGAAACGGAACCTTGTACAAAGTTCATAATTTTTCGTTCGCAAGTATGGGGAAGCATAGTATAATTGGATGTAGAAAGTCCTAAAGACAAAGTGGTTCGGTCTTAATATGTGCTGATTCGTTAGTGAAAAACAACATGTAACCGATAAAATTAGTATAGAGTTGGATTACTTACTATTTCATAGTGCTCTATGTAAACAATTTTGTACATTTCTGATTGAAACATTTCGTAGACGTTCCTATCCTCAAAAATTTTTTTCATTTTACATGAAAAAGACAGATGAAAAATGAAAAATTTGTTGATTAATAGAGGAGTTTTGTCGAGCGATTATTAGAGGAAATTGACTAGCTGGCACGAAACGAATACTAGAGAAGGAAATGAAGGAGGACTACCACTATGAAGGAAACGAAAAAGGAGAAAATAATTGATGCTGCTGTACGACTCTTTCAAACACAAGGTTATGATGGTACCTCTGTCCGAGATATTGCTAGTAAAGCGAACGTCAATGTTGCACTTGTCTCCTATCATTTTGGTGGAAAAAAAGGATTATACGAAGAATTGATGACCAAATTCCTAGAAGGGTATCTTCAAGTGATAAAAGGGGAAATAGATAAAACATTCGGATCAATTAAAGATCAATTATTGTCACTAGTAAAAGCACTTCTTGAATATCAAACGACTAATCATTATGTAGCAAGGATGGTTCATCGTGAAATGACAATGGACTCAACCCTTGTACGTGAACTAATGTCAACTTATCTCAGAAAAGAAAAGCACGATCTAGAAGGTTTGATACGAACTGGAATGAGAAGGGGAGAATTACGAAAACAGCCGATTGACTTTGTTGTCATTCATTTACGTACAATGATCATCATGCCGTACCAATCTCCCCATTATCTAAGTGAACTATATCAAATTACAACGACGGAACCTTATTTCATTGATCGCTATATGAAACATGTGAGGCAGTGGGTAGAATTATGTCTTTGTAAACATTTAGAACTTAATACATCAACGTCCTATTTACTGCCAAGGTCCATCTCACAATAATGTTTGAGGTTTTGTAAGAACCGCTTTAGAAGAAAGTTGCTGATAGCCACTTAGTAGACTACTTGCTTGGTGGGCATCAGATCCATAAACCAAAGGGATGTCTAAGGTGATGGCTTGATCAATAATAACGTTATTTGGATAGGGTTCCTTGCACAAGGGTTTTATGCAACCAGCTCCATTGTAGTCGAGCTCATATCCTTTTTTCTTTATTTTTTTTAAGATTAACGTGAGCTCATCGGTAAACGGAGCTTTTATTGGAAACTTTTTATGAAACTTTCGGGCTAACGTAATATGACCGATACGTTTAGGATGAAAAAGGCCTAAATCTGTATCGATAGATTTAGCTACAGTATCATAATACAGTTTATAGACGGAATCTATTGAGCCTAATTGTTGGACCGCTTTATCAAACACTTCAGGACTATAGTCTATACAAAGGTAATCAGAGGCAAGCTTTAAAAAATGAACAGATAAAATGCTATCATCTAAAATTGGACCTACTTCGTTCAAAAAGTCAATTGTCTCCTTTTCAAATCCTTCAATAAAATCTACTTCTAACCCCAGGTAAACAGCAAGTTGCCCGTTGTAGTATTGTTTTATTGCTTGAACTTCCTTGATGTAATGGTCAAGATCTGCAAGGTTCATCCCACTGTCCTTTTGAGGTGTTGGATCAACGAAAGAAGGTGGCAGTGGTGCGTGCTCTGTAAATGTAATGCCTTGAATGTTATTTTCTATAGCGACGTCACAATATTTATAAAGAGAATCCTTCGTACCATGGGGGCAATAGGAAGTATGTACATGTCCATCATGTATAATAACCACAAATACCTCTCCTTTTTTAAAAAAATTATGGTGACTACACGTGAATTTCTCATCGTGAGTTCCTTGCTTTTTAGAAAAGTTATGACACTCTTTTTCAGCTCAAAACTCTTCTAAAAAAAGCATACAAAATAGCACTTTCATGGTATCATAATATTTATCAAAATCGTAAAAAACTTAGACAAATTTGTCAAAAATAGAGGATTATTGTTTTATTTGCCGAAACAACAAGAAGCTTATTTTAAGTAATGTTGCAGATTAGAAGAGCGGAGAAAGGAGTCCTCACATGATTTATTTTATCTATCCAGCTATAGCGCTTATTGTCATTTTTATAATTGTGAGTGCAATTATGCGCAAGCGTATTTATAAAGAGGTTGACCGATTAGAGGAATGGAAACATGGAATATTAAATCGGGATATTCCTGATGAAATAGGCAAAGTGAAAAAGTTGCAAATGTCCGGACAAACGGAAGAAAAGTTTGAAACATGGCGAAATGAATGGGATGAAATTGTAGGAACAATTTTACCTGATATCGGAGAACGGCTATTTGATATTGAAGATTTAGCAGCTAAGAACCGCTTTAAAAAAGCACAACAGATAGTAGCAACTACAGACCAACGTCTTGTTGGAATTGAGGAACAAATCAAACAATTACTAGAAGATGTGCAAAGTCTTGTCCTAAGCGAAGAGCAAAATCGTACAGAAATTGATGAAGTTCGCACAGCCTATAAAGAACTTTATACGATTATTACAAAGAAAAGAGGTTCTTTAGGTCCCGGTCTTGCTTCGTTTGATGAAAATATGGATAAAATCAATGAGTTGTTGGATTCCTTTGACCAGTCGACTTCTGACGGAAGTTATTTGCTAGCAAGAAATTATCTGCTAGAAGCTACTACATTACTTAAAGAATTAGAAGAGTTAATCGAACGTTATCCTAAACTTCTTATGCAAGTTGAAACAAAAATTCCTGCTGAAGTGAAAGACCTACAAAATGGAATGGAAGAAATGGAACAAGCAGGCTATCAACTCGAGGCATTTTCAATTCAGTCTAGACTCGAATTAATCGAGAAGGAGTTAGAAAAGACTAAAGAAGATTTAGTTCTTTTAAAATGTGATGGGGTTGAAGACAAGCTTACGGAGATGACCAATCAAATTGAACAACTTTATGAAACATTAGAATTTGAAGTTGAATCAAAACAGTATGTGTTTGCAAAATTGGATCATTTAACAAGTCAGGTTGAAGGAAGTAAAGTAAAAGTCGATACGTTATCTGAGGAAACGCTGGACGTGCGGAAGAGCTATTTCGTCTCTGACCAGCAACTAGGCGAACAAAAACAAATTAAAGAAAGTGCTCAAGACTTAACGAATCAGCTTTATTTTTTATGTGATTTAGCAGACAATCAGAAACAAACATTCACATCGATTCGAGAAATGGTTGATGAGTGGCAAGATAAAATGACAGAGTTAGACACTCGTATTGAAAAGGAGAATGCTACTTTGTTTGCTCTTCGAGAAGACGAGAGAAAAGCAAAAGAAACATTACATTCTCTTCAAGATACGATGGTTGAAATGAACCGTGTCTTGAAAAAGAGTAACATTCCAGGGTTGCCCAATCGTGCTCTCGATCAGCTAGAAAATGCTGAGGAAATAATCGTTGACGCTTCAAACCAATTACAAGAAGTGCCACTAGAACTTGGACGTATAAATATACTAATAGAGGAAGCAACTTCAATAGTCGAGAAAAACAGTGAACTGATTCATGAAATGATTGAATTGGCAGAATTAGTAGAACTTGTTATCCAATACGGGAATCGATATCGCAGTCGTTCGGAGTCGGTGGAGGCTGGCTTAATAGAAGCCGAGTTACTTTTCAGACAGTATGAATATAAAGAAGCCCTTGAATGTGCTGTTCGTGTTATAGAAAAGTATGAACCAGATGTGCTAAATGTTGTGAAAGAATATATGCCTGTGTAAGGCGTAGAAAGGCCTGATCAAGCAGTAGAGATGCTTCTTGGTTAGGTCTTTTTTTGGGCATCAGTTATTCCGGGTAAGTGAGGTGAATGATTGGTTGGGAAGAAAAACAAGGCTTTCGTGCGAGTTTGATCTTCGGTCGAGAAAGAGTGAGGAGGGAGAATGATTTATTTTATTTAGGGATCTTGCGAAAGCCAAGTTTTTCTATTGTCATTTAACATTTTTGTGCTAACATATATGGATGCATAGAGTTAGAAGAGACTTTGGGGGGAAGATGAGATGATTTACTTAGATAATAGTGCAACGACAAAACCTTATCAGGAAGTGGTTGAGACCTATGCAAAGGTAGCATCCACTTACTTTGGGAATCCGTCCTCTCTTCATTCTCTTGGGATGCAGGCTGAGGGTCTCGTAACTGAATCCCGAAGCAGAATTGCGAATATACTTGGTGTAAAAGCAAAGGAAATCATATTCACTTCTGGTGGAACAGAGGGAAATAATATAGCAATAAAAGGGACGGCTTGGGCGAAAAAAAGTCGTGGAAAACATTTAATTACAACGCAAGTGGAACATGCTTCTGTTGCTGAAGCATTTGCACAATTAGAACAAGATGGATTTGAGGTCACCTATTTACCTGTCGATCATGCAGGGAGAATTAATGTTATGCAGCTTGAGGCTGCGATTCGACCAGACACCACTCTTGTTTCCATCATTCATGTAAATAATGAGACTGGTACCATTCAACCTATTCATGAGGTCGGGAAATTATTAGAGAAATTTCCTCATCTACTTTTTCATGTTGACGATGTACAAGGAATAACGAAAGTGCCTTTAAATATTCGCGAAGCAAGAATAGATCTTTGCTCCTGTTCTGCCCACAAATTCCACGGAATGAAAGGAAATGGATTTTTATTTGTGAGAGAGGGAGTAAGAGTCAATTCTTTGTTGCATGGAGGAGAGCAGGAGAATCAACTGCGTGCAGGAACGGAAAACGTAGCGGGGATTGTTTCGATGGCTAAGGCATTACGTATTGCTTCTGAGCAGAAAAGCCATGATAAAAAGCTTGTTAGTCTGCGTGAGCGATTAATCACACAACTAACTTCTATTGAAGGAATAGTGATAAATAGTCCATCATACGATGTAGCGCCTCATATTGTGAACTTTTCAATACCTGGGACAAAACCTGAAGTTGTTGTCCAATCGTTAACAGCAAAAGAGGTCTATGTATCTACAAAATCCGCTTGTTCGTCAAAATTGTCTGCCCCAAGTCGTGTGTTGAGTGCGATGGGATTAAGTGAAGAGAGAGCTAGTTCAGGGATCCGAGTTAGTTTTTCATACGAGACAACACAACAAGAGATAGATCGATTTATTGCAGAGCTTAAAGTTATTATTCCGGAATTACGGGAGGTTATCAATTCATGAAGTATGATCATATTTTAATACGATTTGGCGAACTTGCCTTAAAAGGGAAAAATCGCTCAATATTTGAAAAGCAATTGCAACAAAACATTAAAATGAGTCTAAAATTATTCCCAAACTTACAAATCAAGCGGACATATGGTCGAATTGTCATTGAACTGAATGGTGAAAATCATGAACCGATTGTTGAAGGCTTGCAACATATTTTTGGTATTCACTCTTTTAGTTTGGCATTGAAAGTTGAAAATAGTTTAGAATCAATGCAAAAAGGTGCATTACAAGTATTAAAAGAGCATGATGAAGTCAACACATTTAAAATTACAGCGAGACGGGCCTATAAGCCATTCCCATTGGATACGATGCAACTAAACCGGGAAATCGGTGGGTATGTTTTAACGAATACAAATGATATTACTGTTGATGTTCATAATCCTGATGTTGATATTCGGGTAGAAGTTCGTGAGACTGCAACATATGTTACGTCAGGGTCTTATCCTGGAGCTGGTGGGCTGCCGGTTGGTACGAGTGGAAAAGTGTTATTGTTATTGTCTGGTGGGATTGATAGTCCAGTCGCTGGATATTTAACAATGAAGCGTGGAGCAAAAATCGAAGCCATTCATTTTCATAGTCCACCTTATACAAATGAACGAGCCAAGCAAAAAGTGTTGGATTTGGCAAAGACATTGACTAAGTTTGGCAGTAGTGTTACGGTGCACTTAGTTCCATTTACAGATGTACAAAAACATATTCATCAGCAAATTCCAAGTAATTTGCAAATGACGATTATGAGAAGAGTCATGCTAAGAATAAGTGAGAAAATTGCAAATGAGCGTAAAATTTTGGCACTTGCCACTGGTGAAAGCCTTGGACAAGTTGCTAGCCAAACGTTGCATAGTATGAATACGATAAATGAGGTTACGAATTTACCAATCATTCGTCCGCTTGTGACAATGGATAAATTAGAGGTAATAAGCCTAGCTAAAAAAATTGATACGTATGAAACATCCATTTTGCCATTTGAGGATTGTTGTACGATCTTTTTACCGCCAGACTCTAAAACAAGACCAAAACGTGAACAAGCGAACAAATACGAGCAATATCTTGAAATGGAATCGTATGTGAACGATGCTGTTGAACGAACAGAAAAGATTGTGCTCACAAGCTCAAGCCCTGTTAACGACGAAGTTGATAGCCTGTTTTAAGAGGTTGATAAAAAAGGTCAGTTTTCTATCTTTGAACTACGTTTATATAAGAAATTATGCGTGTATTCGTCGTTTGTAAAGGTTGTTCTTTTAGATACTAAATAATTCTCAGCAATTACCAGTTGACTAAATGCATGTTTTTATCGTCTCCTACTCATTCTATGAGTACAGAAGGAGGTGATAAACATGGCAAGTAACAACAACAGCAATTCAAATCAACTTCTTGTACCTGGTGTACAACAAGCTCTTGATCAAATGAAGTATGAAATCGCTTCTGAATTTGGTGTTCAACTTGGTGCTGATGCTACTTCTCGTGCTAACGGGTCTGTTGGAGGAGAAATCACTAAGCGTCTAGTTCAAATGGCTGAACAACAAATGGGTGGTTCACAACAATAATAAAATAGATCATGGCTGTGAGAAGGGTGTTTATCCACCCTTCTCTTTTTTTATTTATTACAGCTCTCATATTTTTTGCATTTTAAGAAAATCTATAAGCGATTCCATGAAATACATTCAACAATGAAATGGATTGTTGGAGCTGTAGCAGAAGGGTCATATGTTTTAAATCAAATAGCTATAATATATGATAATGGACTGACTCTACTGTTTGTGGCAGTAGAGTTATTTTTTATTGTTTGAATGTCTAGATGGCTAGGAAGAAGAGAAACTAAGGTAAAGTGAGCAAGATAGTTAGGGCTGTAAGAAAACCGAAGACTTCAACTGAAATTTGTCTTCGGTTGAGGGGGAGTGGGAGTGGGATAAAAAGTTAGCTTACATTTAAAAGGGGGCTGACCAGTGTCAAGATTTTCATTGCATGTGTAAATGGATTCTGGCAGGATGAATAGATAAGGTGATAGGAGGATTGTTGATGGGAACACTTTGGTATAATGGTACGTTTTTTACGATGAGAGAAGCGAACGAGGCGGTTTCTGCAGTTTATGTAGAAAATGGCTTCATTTGCGGTTTAGGAGATCAAGAGGAGTTAGAAAGCCGTTTCTCTGGTCTCATTGAAAAGAGCCATAACTTACAGGGAGCTTTTGTCTATCCTGGGTTTGTCGACAGTCATCTACATATTATTGGTCACGGGGAAAAGTTGATTCGTCTTGATTTATCGGAGGTCGATTCTGCTGAAGAAATGAAAAGAAAAGTAGCAGAAAAATATAGAATGTCAAAAGAGAATGAGTGGGTTTTTGGTGAAGGATGGAATGAAAATAATTTCTCTGATAGGAAAATCTTTCATAAACAAGAACTTGACGAAATTTCCCCAAATAAGCCGATGTTTCTTACGAGAATTTGCCGTCATGCTGCACTCGTGAACAGTAAAGCATTAGCACTTGCGGGAATTACAAACGAAACAGAAGATCCCAAAGGTGGAGTGATTGTCCGAGATACTAATGGTGAGCCAACGGGATATCTTCTTGATACTGCAGCTGATTTGGTGAAAGAAGTTATTCCAAAAGTAACAGACGAGTATGTGGAACAAGCTCTTCGGGTAGCTGTAGATGACTTGTTACGTGTTGGGGTAGTCGGAGGTCATACGGAAGATCTTTATTATTATGGGGGCTTTAAACAAACGTTTGATCAATTCACTCGAGTGATAGACGGAAAGAAGGTGAAGTTTCGGGCTCACCTGCTTGTTCACCATGAGGCCATTAAAGAAATGGAAAAAGAAGGATACGATAAAGGTGAGGTTACACCATTTATTGAGCTTGGTGCCGTCAAAATTTTTGCAGACGGAGCACTAGGGGGAAGAACAGCTTATTTATGTAGTCCATATACGGATGACCCTTCGACATCAGGTGTAGCCATTCATACAGAGGAGAGCCTTAAGAACATTGTGATGGAAGCTAGACAGAAAAATCGTCCTGTAGCGATACATACGATTGGCGATGGTGCACTTGAAATGGCTTTGACTGTATTGGAGCAATGTCCATTAAAAGAAGGAAGAGATCGTTTAATTCATGTTCAAGTGGCTAATGAATCATTGATTGAGCGCATGAAGAAATTGCCGTTAATTCTTGACCTGCAACCTAGATTCGTTGCTTCTGATTTTCCGTGGGTAATGGAGAGGTTAGGAGAAGAAAGAATTAAGCAATCATTTGCTTGGAAAACATTGATTAATCAAGGTTTGCATTGTGCGGGAGGATCAGATGCCCCGATTGAACCAGTTGACCCTTTGCTTGGCATCCATGCTGCTGTCACGAGAAAACGCGTTGGCGAGTTCCATGAGGGGTATGTGCCTGAGCAACAACTTACTCCATTTGAAGCGGTTCAACTATTTACTTTAGGAAGTGCATATGCAATTGAACGTGAACAAGAAAGAGGGAATATAGCTGAAGGGTATGTAGCTGATTTTACCATTTTAGATCAAAATCTTTTTTCAATTGAACCTGATGAATTTCTTACTACGAACGTGGTTATGACTGTTGTTGATAATACGGTTATGTATAAGAGATAATCAAAATAAGTCTGTCCCACTTTAAGATCAAGGGGACAGGCTTATTTTGATTATCTTCATTAGAGGAAAAAACCAATCGCTTAGTATGGAGAGAGAGTAGGGGCAGCCCCATTTTGTACAACCTATTATAGAAAATTACGCTGTACTTTTTCCCAAAATGAATTATTTTTTAGCTTTAATACTTTAATCGATCGATCGGCTAAGCGAAGGTTTAGTTGTTTAGCATGACGGATGCTAAGTGCTTCATTATCGACTCCAATAATAGGATGGTCATTTCCGTCTTGTACGACCTTTAATGTTAATGTACGGTTAGCACCGAGTAAAAAGGACGTTCCCAGTGTACGATATTCATTATTATTTAAAGAAGCTATCTCACTTACTTGTAGGGAAGGAAGAGTGGGATCGACAACGGCGCCGTTAACCGACATATTATATGCTGTACTACCTGTAGGAGTAGAAACAATCATTCCATCTCCACGAAAGGTCTCAAAATGAAGGTCATCAATGAAAACATCGATTACGAACGTTTTGATGACATTTGATCGTATTGAACATTCGTTTAAACAATAAAATGGTTGTTCTTGGTCAACGGTCACTTCTAGTACAGGATACCGACGAACTTCTACTTCATCATTTTTCATAGCCTCAATCATACGTTCCATATCGTGAATCGTAAAGTCGGTATAGAAACCAAGTGAATCTGTGTTAACTCCAACGTATAAACAATCATTACGAAAGCCAGTTTTACGCGTTGCTTGTAAAAAAGCATTGTCTCCACCGATACTTGCAATGATGTTTGCCTCGTTTACATGAGAAACAAGCCTAAAATCATTCTTAGTAGCTATTTCTTTAAGCGGTTGAATCAATTCTTGCATTTCATTTGTACGTTTATAAGATAAATATAAATTTTTTCTTGATGACATTGCAACTCATCCTCTCGTAAATGTTCATATTTTGTTTTTATGTTATCATAACCATGGAATAGGAAAAAGAAACCATTATGTGACGAGGAGTGAGGGAATGAGTCGTAAGCGTTGGTTAGCATTAATTGCAGTGGCAATGTTACTCGTTGTATCTCTTGTTGTTAATGCTGCAACATCAACTTTTTTTTCAAATGCAAATTCGATTTTTGACACTATGGGACAAGAGTGGGCAGAACAAATCATTGAGTCTGGGGAAGAGTTTGGCGGTTCCATTGTTGTTCTAGAAATTAATGGTGCGATTCAAGACACAGGAGACGGAGGCTTATTTGCAACGACTGGATATAGACATCAAATGTTTCTTTCCCAAATTGAACATGCAGCAGAAAATCCAACTGTAGAAGGAATCATTATAAGGGTTAATACTCCAGGGGGAGGCGTCGTCGAAAGTGCAGAAATTTACGAAAAAATTGTACAAGCACAAACTGAGTATGACAAACCGATCTTTGTGTCAATGGGGAGTATGGCCGCATCAGGTGGGTATTACATTGCAGCTCCCGCTGATAAAATTGTTGCTAGCCCACAAACGATTACAGGTTCTATCGGTGTGATCATGGAATCGATTAATGTAGCGGAACTTGCTGAAAATTATGGAGTGAAAGTTAACACAATTAAAAGTGGTCCTTATAAGGATATAATGTCTTCAACACGTGAAATGACAGATGAAGACCGAGTAATTCTTCAATCTTTAATAGATGAATCATATGACGAGTTTGTTCGTATTATTTCAGAAGGGCGTAACATGCCAGAAGCAGACGTACGAACAATTGCTGATGGACGAATTTATAGTGGGAAACAAGCGTTAGAGCTTAACTTAGTCGATGAGTTAGGCAGTTTAGACGATACGATTGTGATGATGAAAGAACTGGTTGGAAATGTCGATGTCATCAAGTATGAACCACATATAGGCTTGCCATCTTTCTTGTCCATGTCAATGAAACAATTGCTGAGTGGTGACCATGAATTGGCGAGTCTTGAACGAATGTTATCTACGCATCGTTCGCCTACACTTAAATATATGTATACAGATTAAGGGGGAACCTGAGTGAATCAAGTAATGGAACGACAATCTATCCATTCCAACAGGAGAAGAATGGTCAACGGACGTTTGCGAAATCGAGGAAACTTGGAGCGTCCAAAAGAGGTTCAAACTCATGTGAAAAAACAAGAAGTTCTTCACTTTGCTGGGTTTTGGATGCGATTTTGGGCTTATCTCCTTGATATGATCATTTTATTTTCATTAAACGGATTGCTCATCTATCCTCTTATCAGATTAACAAATTGGAATGACCTGCAGTTAGGTGGTTTCTTTCGCCTAGAAACAGCGTTAGCAACGCTTATCTTTTTCCTATACTTTGCAATTATGACGAAATATTATCGGCAAACAATTGGGAAGATGATCTTGGGCTTGAGAGTGGTTTCAACGGTGAATAATCAACTAAGTTGGACACAAATTGTGTTTCGTGAAGGAGTCGGACGTTTTCTCCACCAAGCTTTCTTTTTTCTTTATGCGATTTATGTAATCGTAGCTTTTACAAATAATAAACAGGGACTACACGATAAAATTGCGGACACCTATGTCATTTTCGAACGTAACCATGCTGAGTAAGAAAAAGAATAAACCTGCCAACTTTGGTAGGTTTTTTTTGAATAAAAAAGGAGATTATAAATGATAACTGCTTTATGAAAAGGGAGACATTTATGATTTGGATGATAGTTATTGGAGCACTCATTTTGCTTGCTTTCGTTATTGTTATTACAAAAGTAAACATCGATATGGTATATCGCCATAATCAGGATGATGATTTACTAGAAGTGAAAGTATCGCTGTGGCGTATGAGAGTTTATACGTTTTCTACCCCTGTCATTAAGCTAGATGATGATTCAGCTTCACTCCTTGTAGAAGAAGAACAGAAAATCGGGATGATGGAATCGAAAAAAAAGAAAAAGCCAATTACTCCTGAGTTGATTTTGGAAGATTTAAGGTGGTTAAGAGATTTTTTGGAGCATGTAGTTGGATTGCACAAAATTGTTAGGCGTTTTTTGAAAAAGGTTCGTGTGAATCGGTTTACGTGGCATTCAGGTATTGGAGTGGGAGATGCTGCATATACTGCTCAACTGGCAGGAGCAATTTGGGCATTGAAAGGAAGCATTATTGGTCTCATTGGCAATTCAATGAGAATGAAATTTATGCCAAAACTTTCAATTGATCCTCATTTTCAAGCAGTTGTATCATATACATACCTTTCTTGTATGTTTTCGTTCAGGATCGGACATGCTATCGTTGCAGGTCTAATGTTATTAAAACATTGGAGACGAAGACCGAAAATGCCGAAAGCAGATTCGGTTGAAAAAAATATGTAATTTAAGAAGGAGGAAACGATTATGACAGACCATCCTATTCAAGGATTAATGAAGACCGCAATGGAAAATTTAAAAGAAATGGTCGATGTAAACACGATTGTTGGTGACCCAGTTGAAACTCCCGATGGCAGTGTCATTATGCCTGTTTCAAAAGTTGGCTTTGGATTTGCTGCAGGTGGTAGTGAATTTGTCATTGAAGAACGTGGTCCGAAAGAAGAGCACAAGCATCCATTTGGCGGTGGTAGCGGTGGCGGTGTATCCATTACACCGATCGCATTTTTGGTAGTTAATAGTGAGGGCGTCAAGATGGTTCACTTAGACAGTAGTACTCACTTATATGAGAAATTACTCGATTTTGCTCCACAAGTAGTAGAAAAAATACAACAAATGATTGGAAATAGCAATATGAATGGCTCGAATCAAAATCCTTCAACTACGACAACATTTGCTGAAACGACTACTACACCTAATCAACAGCCACCACTTTAAAGAATGGGGTTTTCTTCCCATTCTTTTTTTAGGGCCTCTTAGTAATGAGAGCAGGCGTGCAACGTGCAGAGCCACCTCCCACCCTCCATAACTTTATGGAGGGTGGGGAGTTTTTCTAAAAATTTGGCATATTTTCTTTCCTCATGTAAGATAGGGGTTGTACATAATTTTTTTAGAGGAGGAAACGAGATGGCAGAGATTACTTTTAAAAACAATCCAATCACTTTATTAGGTACAGAGGTGAAGGTGGGGGAGAAAGCACCTAATTTTACCGTTTTGGCTAATGATTTATCTGAAGTGACGTTAGCTGATTCAAAAGGGAAGGTTCGCTTGATTAGTGTTGTTCCGTCCATTGATACGGGGGTTTGTGATCAGCAAACACGTCGTTTTAACGAAGAGGCTGCTGGCTTAGAAAATACTCAAGTGTTAACGGTAAGTGTTGATTTACCATTTGCACAAAAGCGTTGGTGTGCAGCAGCGGGGATTGAAAATGTTCAAACTGTTTCCGACCATCGTGACCTTTCGTTTGGCGAGGCATTTGGAGTAACAATTGAAGAATTACGACTGCTTGCTCGCGCAGTTTTCGTCATTGATTCCAATGATGTTGTTACGTATGCAGAATATGTATCTGAAGCAACGAATCATCCAGATTACGAAGCTGCTATTGAAGCTGCCAAATCTGCAAAATAAGCTTTATAAGCTTGATTCAATCAACGTTTTTTGCCTCCGATTTACAAATGTTATTTTGTGACTAGGGAGCAGATCTTGATTGAATCAGGCTTTTTTTAGTTTAGGGTGAAGGAAAAGTGTTTAGTGTGCTAATGCACATTCGTTCGGCTCCTCCTTTCTCAGACTTGAGGAAAATTTTTCAAGAGCTTTGTAGTATAAATCTAATTTTGCTACAATATACGGATGGATGAGCAAGGAAGGGGAAAGTGAATGTATGAAGGATGAAAAGATTGAACAATTATATATATATTTAGATGATACTGCAACTTTGTTAGAGGAAAATGGTTTTGGTACTTATTTAGAAGGATTAGTTGAGGCCGGGGAAAACCTTTTTAGAGAAGAAGTCCGACAGTCATTACCGCACAATCAAGTCAAATTGCTAAAGCAGAAGTTAGATAAGGTCGTTCAACAGAAATTCTCACCTGAGGAAGTTCGAAAGGCATTTCAATTAGCTGGATTGAAAGGGATGAAAGAAGCGGTCCAACCACACCATTCAATGACACCTGACGCGGTTTGTTTATTTATAAGCTATCTTGTCAATAAGGTCATGGGAAAACGAGTTGATGGAGCAGCTTTACTCGATTTAGCTGCTGGTTCAGGGAATTTAGTAAGTACTCTTTTAAACCATGCAACGACACCTCTTTCAGCGTACGCATTTGAAGTAGACGAAACATTATTGAAACTGGCGTTCGTTACTGCAAATTTGCAAAAGCACGAACTGAATTTATTTCATCAAGACAGCATAGAACCAATTGCGTTTCAACAAGTAGATGTTGTTGTGACAGACTTGCCAGTTGGATACTATCCAAAGGATGATGTCGCTATTGACTTTGAACTAATGGCTTCTAGTGGGCATTCGTTTATCCATCATTTAATGATTGAACAGGCAATAAAAAAGACAAAGGCGGGAGGATTCCTCTTTTTTGTCATACCTAATTTCTTGTTTGAAGGTGAACAAGCAAAGCAATTACATGAGTTTGTAAAAAGAGAAACGAATATACTCGGCCTACTCCATTTTCCAAAAAGTATGTTTCAATCTGAACAATTCGGAAAAAGTATTTTTATGCTACAAAAAAAGGGAGGAAATACGAAACAACCGAAACAAGCTCTTTTGGCTGAACTTCCTTCCTTTACAAAGAAAGAAGCACTTGCTGATATGATGAATCATATTAATAGATGGTTTGAAGATGAGCTAGCTATTAAATAAATATGGACGCTTTTTCGGAATGATAGGACTTGACGAAGTGGAAGGTCACGTCCTATTTTTTATCTCGAAAAGTTATTCTAAACCGTTTTCATTTCTAAAAATAATGAATACAGTAGAAAATCTTTAGAAAAAGAGAGAATAAACTTGAAATGAAGATTTCCTGATGCTTAAATGGAAGAGGATAAATTGATGCAAATGTTTGAAGGAAAAAGGAGCTGTCTAAAAGAATGGCAAAGATTATTGCAATTAATGCAGGAAGTTCATCATTGAAATTCCAACTACTTACCATGCCGGAAGAAACAATAATAACAAAAGGTTTAGTGGAACGTATTGGATTAGGTGATGGAGTTTTCACAATTGAAGTTGAAGGTGAGAAAAATACAGAAACATTAGATATTCCTGATCATGCTTTTGCTGTAAAAAAGCTACTTGAAAAGTTAACAGATCTAGGAATTATTCAGTCATTAGATGAAATTGATGGAATTGGCCATCGTGTCGTTCACGGTGGGGAGAAATTCAATGATTCAGTTTTAATTACTGATGAGATATTAGCAGGAATTGAAGAGGTAACTGAGCTTGCTCCGTTGCACAACCCAGCGAATATTGTAGGAATCAAAGCTTTTAAAGAAGTATTACCTAATGTACCGGCGGTCGCTGTATTTGATACGGCGTTTCATCAAACAATGCCTGAAGCTTCTTTTTTATATAGCTTGCCTTATGAGTATTATGAAGATTTTGGAATTCGTAAATATGGTTTCCATGGTACATCACATAAGTACGTATCAGAACGTGCAGCCGAGTTATTAGGACGTCCGCTTGAGCAACTTCGTCTCCTATCTTGTCATTTAGGAAATGGGGCAAGTATTGCAGCAATTGAAGGTGGAAAATCAATTGATACATCAATGGGCTTCACTCCACTTGCGGGTGTAACAATGGGTACGCGCTCAGGTAATATTGACCCTGCATTAATTCCATACATTATGGAAAAGACGGGACAAAACGCAAAAGAAGTGTTAGATACTCTTAATAAGCGTAGTGGGTTATTAGGTGTATCAGGCTTTTCCAGTGACTTGCGAGATATTGTAGGAGAAGCAAAGGGCGGTAATGAACGTGCAGAGCTTGCTCTTGAAGTGTTCACTTCTCGAATTCATAAGTATATTGGCTCATACGCAGCACGTATGAGTGGGGTAGATGCGATTATCTTTACTGCGGGGATTGGTGAAAATAGTGACGTGATCCGTGAGCGTGTCTTAAAAGGTCTTGAATTTATGGGTGTTTATTGGGATCCAGCATTAAACCAAGTTCGTGGAAAAGAAGCGTTTATTAACTATCCACATTCTCCAGTTAAAGTTATTATCATTCCGACAAATGAAGAAGTGATGATTGCACGAGACACCGTTCGTCTATCTATGTAATATCATAAAGAAGCACTGCTCAAGCTGAGTAGTGCTTCTTTGCTTTTACAAGGTAAGCGCGCTATCATTAGACTGAAAACTTTCTATGTCGCATAGAATGAAGTAAGAAGCGATAAGAGGGGGGATTGTAATTGTTGCAATTGCAAGAGGGAGAAACGATTACAGATTTTTTTCTAATAAAGGAACGAGAGATAAAACAGGCTTCTAATGGGAGCGATTATGCAAATTTCATGTTGGAACGAAATTTAGAAGTCATTCCTGCAAGATTATGGGATGTCACAGCTGAACAAAAGGAGAAACTTACGCGTAAGGCGATTGTGAAAGTCGAGGGAAGTGTTCTTACATACCGGGGGAAGTTACAATTAACGATTCAAAGAATTCGCTTAGCTACTGAAGAAGATCAAGTAAATGTTTCTGAATTAATATCGAGAAAAGGTGTTCAGCGCGAGGCCTTATGGCAGGAGCTAAGGTTCATGATGGAAGAAGTACAATCAGAGACACTAAGAGCTATTATGAAGCAGCTTTTTAGTAAGCGTGTTTTAAGAGAACGCTTAACGACTATTCCCGCTTCTAAGAGTTATCATCATACGTATTATGCGGGCTTACTCGATCATATTGTTCATGTAACTCAAGCTGCATTGCAACTTCTTCCACTTTACCCAAAAGTGAATAAAGATATTGTCGTAACAACGTGTTTGGTTCATGATTTGGGTAAGACAGAGGTTTTTACAGAGGCAGTAGCTCCTGAATACTCGACAACAGGAGAATTAATGGGGCATATAACTCTTGGTCTAGAACTCGTTCATGATGCAGCGAAAGAAGCAGGAATTTCTAGTCATCATGACGAATTAATTGGCTTAAAGCATTGTATAGCAAGTCAGTTTGGTGAGGTTAGTCAAGGATTTGGAAGTACAGCCTCTCCTAAAACTGCAGAAGCCATTTTCTTTCAACATGTAAAACAGATGAATACGATGTTGCATGCGTTTGAAATCATGCAAGAGAGAACAACTGAAACGTGGACGTATTCGCCAATGTTTAAAAGAAGGATGTATACAAAGGGAAATGATCATTGTAGTAAAGAGGGATGATTTATGAATAACACAAATCAATTGAAAACTCGCTGGAACGAGATCAAAGAATGGGAAGAGGCTTTTTTTATTTCAGAGTCAACCGATATCATTAGCACGTATAGTCGGTTAACAGAACGCGCTTTTGACCAACTAGGTCAAAAGCGCAAACAGAAGTGGCTAACTATGATGGATACGTGTTTATTACATTTACAAGCGTGGCTTCAACATACGCGGTCATATGAAGAAACGAAGCGAAGAGTCATTTCTCACGCTAGAATGTTTGATCCTCATGTAGCGACAATTGATGATTTGCAAAGCCTTCCTTTAGAGCAATTAGATTACTTAGCGGAGCAGCTTATGGCCAAACAACGCCTACTGGCTTTAGGTCAAGGTGGATTGACAGGAATGGGAGGGGCATTCCTTCTCCTTTCTGATTTGCCCGCACTTGCCGTAATTCAATTACGTTCGTTGCAACATCTTGCTCTTGTATATGGCTACGATGTGAGGCGCCCGATTGAGATGATGAATATGTTAAAACTTTTTCATGTAGCAACGATTCCGAAATCATATCAAGCAGACGAATGGGACAAGTTAATAAGAGAGGTGGAAGAGCAAGATCGAGATCATGTTTTTTATCAAGGGGACGATTCGATCGTTGGCGACTCAATCTTTGAGCAATTAATAAAACAAATTGTAAAAAGTTTTGTTCTAACTATGTTACGAAAAAAAGTCATCCAAGGTGTACCGCTTGTCGGAATGGCTATTGGTGCAGGACTGAATTACCGTTTTTCTCAACAGGTGATTGATATTGGTCAACATTTTTATCAAAAACGTCGCTTATTAGAGGAAATGTAAGAAACCTGTACAAGTGATTGTTGAATAAAACAGGTGAGCAACGCTCATTTCTGTTAGAGGATGTGTCAAATGGTTCATACAACCTAAGATTCATCCTCTTTTGTTATAAAAGCGTGTTGAAAAAGTGCAACGGCTTAAAACCGAGGCACTAAAAATAAAAAACACCTTAAAAAGATCACGAGTGAGCGGCAATGACTCCGCACGTTGCTTAGAGGATCCTGAAAAAGGTAAAAACCAATCTTTTTTCAGGATCCTCTTTTAAAGAAACAGGCAACAAAATCACTTGTCATACTTATGATGGTACTAAGCTACTGTTGCTTGACACAGTGGGGGAAATGCGGAACCAAATCCAAAGGTCATTAATAATAGAAGCAAGCTCAGCCATTTCAAGGTTTAACTCACAAGAACGTTCAAAATCTTCTTCATTCGTTAATTGCTCATGCACTAATTCAATTTCATGTTCAATTTCTTTTACACGATCTGGAATAGTTCCTCTAATCGTTTCCCATTTCGCCACCAAGTACTCTTGTGTAGTACGTTCAAGTACATTCCAAGAGAGATCTAGAGTGGGGATGGGAAGTCTAAGACGGGGGTCATAAACAAATTCTATGCTCACTTAATTCACCTCAACATAGATGATAACGAATGAAGAGAAGATTGAAAACAAAAACAACATAAAAAAAGCAAAAAAATGACTTGCCAAAACCAAGCACCCCTGTTAAAGTAATGAATATTAATAAGAATTGTGTTTGGTTTTATGCAATGGTGCGTGAGTCATGACAGCACTCATTTTTTTGAATAATTATGTATAAAAATAATATTTGAAGTATTAATATTCATTGGAGGTAATGAGAAATGAGTAAAGAGAAAGTAGTATTAGCATATTCAGGTGGTTTGGATACATCAGTAGCAATTAAATGGTTAGCAGATAAAGGGTATGACGTAATTGCGGTAGGATTGGATGTTGGTGAAGGGAAAGATTTAGACTTTGTAAAACAAAAAGCATTAAATGTTGGTGCAATTGAATCATATTCGATTGATGCTAAAAAAGAGTTTGCTGAGGACTTTGTTTTACCAACATTGCAAGCACATACGATGTATGAAGAAAAGTATCCGTTAGTATCAGCACTTTCTCGTCCTCTTATTTCTAAGAAGTTAGTTGAAATAGCTGAACAAACAGGTGCTTCAGCTGTTGCGCATGGTTGTACTGGAAAAGGGAACGACCAAGTTCGTTTTGAAGTATCGATTCAAGCATTAAATCCGAATCTTAAAGTATTAGCTCCTGTTCGTGAGTGGGGTTGGTCTCGTGATGAGGAAATTGCTTACGCAGAACAAAACAATATTCCAATTCCAATTAATTTGGATAATCCTTACTCAGTTGACCAAAACTTATGGGGACGTGCAAACGAGTGCGGGATCCTTGAAGATCCATGGGCAACTCCACCAGAAGGTGCTTACGAATTAACAGCTGCTATTGAAAATACACCAGATCAAGCTGAGATTGTTGAAATTGGTTTTGAGCAAGGAGTACCGGTTACATTAAACGGGAAGTCTTATCAGCTAGATCAATTAATTTTAGAACTAAACCAAGTTGCTGGAAAACATGGGGTTGGACGTATTGACCATGTAGAAAACCGTCTTGTTGGTATTAAATCTCGTGAAGTATATGAGTGCCCGGGTGCGATGACGTTAATTAAGGCGCATAAAGAGCTTGAAGATATTACGTTAACGAAAGAAGTAGCTCATTTTAAGCCAGTTATTTCTAAGAAACTATCTGAAGTGATTTATGATGGTCTTTGGTTTTCACCAATCACAAAAGCACTACAAGCTTTCTTACAAGAAACGCAAAAAACAGTCACAGGTGTTGTACGTGTGAAACTCTTTAAAGGGCATGCGATCATCGAAGGACGTAAATCACCGTACTCTTTATATAATGAAAAACTTGCAACATATTCAACAGATGATGAATTTGATCACAATGCTGCAGTTGGTTTCATCTCTTTATGGGGCTTATCAACAAAAGTAAACAGCATGGTGAACAAAGAGAAGAAGGAGGTCACACAGTAGTGACAAAGCTCTGGGGGGGACGTTTTACAAAAACAGCAGAAGAGTGGGTCGATGCATTCGGTGCATCGATCGGCTTTGATCAAGCGCTTGTTGATGAAGACATTGAGGGAAGCCTCGCACATGTAACAATGCTCGGTAAATGTGGAATTTTGCCATCTGAAGAGGTAGAGCAAATTAAAGCAGGACTAACGAGATTGCGTGAAAAAGCTAAAAAAGGTGAGCTTGAATTTTCAGTTCAACAAGAAGATATTCATTTAAATCTCGAAAAAATGCTTATCGATGAAATCGGACCAGTTGGAGGCAAGCTTCACACGGGACGGAGCCGGAATGACCAAGTTGCAACAGATATGCATCTTTACCTACGCAATAATACGAATGAAATTATGGTTCTTGTCAAAAAGCTTCAACGAGCTTTGTATAATCAAGCAACCTCTCATGTAGAAACATTAATTCCTGGTTACACGCATCTACAAAGAGCTCAACCGGTCTCTTTTGCGCATCACCTTCTTGCTTATTTTTGGATGCTTGAGCGTGATTATGGTCGGTATGAGGATAGTTTGAAACGGTTAAACATCTCTCCTCTAGGAGCTGGCGCTTTAGCTGGAACGACATTTCCAATTGATCGCGCTTATGCTGCTGAATTACTAGGCTTTGATGATATATATAATAATAGCCTAGATGCAGTTAGTGACCGTGACTTTATTGTCGAGTTCTTAAGTGCATCGTCTGTTTTAATGATGCATTTGTCGCGTCTTTGTGAAGAATTGATCCTATGGTCGACTCAGGAGTTTCAATTTATTGAAATCGATGATTCATTTGCAACAGGTAGTAGCATTATGCCGCAAAAAAAGAATCCTGATATGGCAGAACTCATCCGTGGAAAAACAGGACGAGTGTACGGCAATTTGTTTTCGTTGCTAACAACACTTAAAGGCTTGCCTCTTGCTTATAACAAAGATATGCAAGAAGATAAGGAAGGCATGTTTGATACTGTAGAAACGGTTAAAGGGTCATTAAATATTTTTGCAGGTATGATTGAAACGATGACAGTAAAAGAAGCAACGATGGAAAAAGCGGTTCATCAAGACTTCTCAAATGCAACAGAGCTAGCAGATTATTTGGCAACAAAAGGAATGCCGTTCCGCCAAGCTCATGAAGTAGTTGGAAAACTGGTTCTTGTTGCGATTCAAAAAGGTGTCTTTCTTCTTGATTTACCATTTTCAGATTACAAAGAAGCAAGTGAGCTTTTTGAAGAAACTATTTTTGATGTTCTCCATCCTAAAACAGTAGTGGCACGTCGCAATAGTGCTGGTGGTACTGGATTTGAACAAGTGAAAGTTGCATTAGTAAAAGCAAATAACTGTTTGAATATTCAGACAAAAAGCTAATATATAACACATAAAACCAATCGTTGTGCCAATACTAAGTAGGCAATGGAATACTTAGAATGGGGGCACACGAAAATGAAAGAACACAAATTAACAAATATGACGTATGTTGCAGAAGGCGAAATGTCTGTTCATCAACAAATTATGGATTCCTATAGCCAAGGGACGCATGAAGAGCGTCACCAAGACGAAATGGAACATCAATACGACAAAATGAAATAATAAAAAAGAGACTGATATTCATATGGATCTAATTGAACCTGATAATTAATGGGTTACAGTAGATCGTTTATGAAGTCGTCTCTTTTTTTACTATCTTGTGAAAACATAGTATGATTTACAGATAAAGATGTACATATGGGTGAGGAGGAATAGACGTGCGTCATGCCTTCATAACGGCTGGAACGAAAGGGTTAGGAGTCCGAGTGACGGAAGCATTACTTGTAAAAGGCTATTCTGTTACTATTACATTTAAAAGTGACGTGGAAGCTGTAAAGACCTTACAAGAAAGGTGGCTGGAGCATGCTGATCACATGCAATTCGTTCGTGCTGATATAACAAAAAAAGAAGATATCCATTATGCTGTAGATTTAGCGTTGGCCAAATTTAAAAGAATTGATTTATTAATTAATAACGCTGGACCTTATGTATTTGATCGTAAAAAGCTTGTGGACTATGAAGAAGAAGAGTGGTACAACATGGTGGAAGGAAATTTAAGCTCTATCTACCATTTATTAAAAAAGATTGTTCCTATTATGAGAAAAGGACAATTCGGGCGTATTATTACATACGGGTTTCAAGGAGCAAATAGCGCACCGGGATGGATCTATCGCTCAGCTTATGCGGCTGCTAAGGTCGGTCTTGTGTCGTTGATGAAGACAGTCTCGATCGAAGAAGCAGAATATGGCATTACGGCCAATATGGTTTGTCCAGGAAATATATTAGGAACGATGAAAGAAGCAACGATTGAAGAAGCAAGACAACAGTCTGATTGCGATACGCCAATAGGACGGTCTGGAACAGGCGAGGACATCGCAAGAGCAATCCTTTTTTTATGTGAAGAAAATGCTGATATGGTAACGGGAACGGTTCTTGAGGTGACCGGTGGAGTCGATGTTATACACCGTTATCGGTAGCAATGATAAAGTAGTAAGAGGGATATAAAATAGCAAATCATGTATAATCTTCCATTTCTGTTGCATCATAAGAATGAGGTGATTCTTATGAAAAAATGGAGTATATTTCTTATCTTACTTTTCCTACTCGTAATCCCACCAGCTGCTATCGGCAGTGCAGCAGGAACTGAACTCATGACTGCTTTTTCTGTCCGAATAACAGTTGTAGAGAATGGTATGGAATACGAGTGGGAGTATGATAGTCCAAGTCATTATGAATATGAACATGGTGAGCATGTCATAAAGGGTGCAAAAGCAAAAGAAAAAGTAGAAAAAATTGTTCGCGAACTAATGCTACATGAAAAAGAAGATGTGAAAGATTTTGTGAGCAGGCTTCAAACATCGACCTACCCAGACATTGAACGTCTAGATATTCGTTATATGAACGGAGATGGTAAGTTGTTTACGTGGGTGTGGGAAGAAGAGTAGTGATTAGTTGTAAATTGATATTAGAAGAGGTTGTACAAAAAGGGAGGTTTACTCCTTTTTTGTACAACCTCTTTTTGAAAAGAGAAGAACTATAAAATTTGAGTGAAAGAAAAAGACTGCTTTGCGGTTTTTCTTAGACACACTTTTAATAAAATAAGTTGGTAATCGATTTTTGAAAGAAATACTCTCTTTCAAAGTGGAATAGGAAAAGAATCATAAAATAAGCAGGAATCTATCAGGTTAGCGGTTAAATAAATGATGATGGGGAAAAGAATTTTTAGAAGGAGTGAATCTAGTGAAAATTAGTTACCATGGACATTCAGTAGTTATGATAGAAACAAAGAAAACGAAGGTTATTATTGATCCCTTTATAACAGGAAATAGCCAGACGGATTTAGTTGCAAAAGACGTGAGTATTGATGTCATTCTATTGACGCATGGGCATAATGACCATGTCGGTGACACCGTTGAACTAGCCAAACGAAATGATGCTCTTGTTGTTGCACCATTTGAATTAGCTACATACTTAGGATGGCAGGGTGTAAAAACGCATCCAATGCATATTGGTGGTTCATACGTGTTTGAGTTTGGGATTGTAAAGTTAACACAAGCATTTCATGGCTCATCTTTTACCGTGGAGGAAGAACAAAAAATCATCTATACAGGAATGCCTGCAGGAATTTTGTTTACTGCTGAAGGAAAAACGGTCTTTCATGCAGGTGATACGGCTCTATTTAGTGACATGAAGCTTATTGGTGAGAGAAATACAATTGATGTAGCCTTTTTGCCAATTGGAGACAATTTCACGATGGGTCCAGAGGATGCAACGATCGCTGCTGAATGGCTTCAAGCAAAGCGAGTAGTTCCAGTTCATTACAATACGTTTCCAGTGATTGAGCAGGATCCAGTTGAATTTGCTGAGAACTTATCTGGGAAGAAAGGCGTCGCATTACAAGTAGGAGAATCGATTGATCTATAACGAATTTATGATGTCTAATTTTAAAAAGGGTGACTTAACGAGGCAATGTAGCCAGTTGGGTCACCTTTTTTGGGGTTTTGAGTTGGACTTATTTGGACGTTCAAATAGAAACTAGTCTAACAAGGCAGGGCTTGGTCTTTTTCTCTTTTTTGCAGCATACGCTTTACAAATGAATTGGGGAGGGGTATGAATTGAAGCAACGGTTGTTTATGTCCTTTTTGCTTTCAGCAGCGATGTTAATTTATGGGGCAGAATATTTACCATATGATGGTTCAGTCATTGACCAAATTTTTGCTTGGGCTTGGACGGTATTTGCATTGTTTGTGATTGGGGGAAATGGTCTCCATCTGTTATATCAAAAAAGACAGCAAAAACAGGTTGCTGTACCTATTCGTTACAGGCAAAAATCAAGAGAAAAACTGAGAGGATAAGTAAGAGAGCCTTGATAGTCCACATTTTCAAACGTATAATAACAGTAGTACAGAATACGAAAATCGGGTAAAACAGCCGAGTGAGGGTGTGGTGGCTATTATGGCTACAAAACATGAACAAATTTTACAACATATAACAGATTTGGATGTCGGACAAAAAATTTCCGTGCGGTTTATTGCAAAAGCTCTTGCGGTGAGTGAGGGAACAGCTTATCGTGCGATTAAAGAGGCAGAGAATCAAGGGCTTGTGAGCACGATTGAACGAGTAGGTACGGTCCGTATTGAAAAGAAAATAAAAGAAAATATCGAAAAGCTGACATATGCTGAAGTTGTCAATATTGTAGATGGACAAGTATTAGGTGGTCGTCAAGGGCTTCATAAGACGTTAAATCGCTTTGTCATTGGTGCGATGAAACTTGAAGCCATGATGCGTTATGTCGAAGCTGGCAACTTATTGATTGTCGGAAATCGTGACCAAGTGCATAAAGTTGGATTAGAAGCAGGGGCTTCTGTACTGATTACAGGTGGGTTTGGTACGAGTGCTGAAGTAATCGAGTTAGCTGATGAACTAGAATTACCGATTATTTCAACGAGCTATGATACATTTACTGTGGCGGCGATGATAAACCGTGCCATTTATGATCAACTGATTAAAAAAGAGATTGTGTTAGTTGATGATATTTTGATTCCATTTCAAGATACATTTTATATGACAACTCAAAACACGGTAGAAAAATGGCATGATCTAAATGAAAAAACAGGACATAGCCGATACCCTGTAATAGATGGGAATTTGAAAATACAAGGGATGGTTGCAGCCAAAGATGTATTAGGCGCTTCAAAACAAACACCTATTGAGAAGGTGATGACAAGTAAACCGATCACGGTACATGAACGAACATCTGTCGCAGCTGTTGCACATATAATGGTTTGGGAAGGAATTGAACTCCTGCCTGTTATTGATAATCAAAGAAAGCTTCTTGGTGTTATAAGTCGTCAAGATGTTTTGAAAGCCTTGCAAATGGTTCAGAGACAACCTCATATAGGTGACACGATTGAGGATATCGTTACAAGTCGAGTTGAAGATAAATCGAATGCAGATGAGTTAGAATTTGAATGCGAAGTAACACCGCAAATGACCAATCAGCTTGGAACAATCTCTTACGGTGTTATTACTACATTAGTTACAGAAATCGGTAGTAGGCTCATGCGTAAATACAAAAAAGGCGACCTTGTCGTGGAGAACATTACATTGTATTTTATCAAACCAGTACAAATCGAAAGTATTATCACAATTAGACCAAGAGTTCTTGAGATTGGACGCAAGCACGGGAAAATCGACGTCGAACTTTATCACAATGAGGAAATAGTTGGAAAAGCTATGATGATGGCTCAGTTGATAGAGTAGGTTTTCTAACCTCTCGATCATTTAAGCTCTTTCACTGGTAATAACTGCTAGAGGAACTTGTTTTCGTTTCTCTAGCAGTTATAAAGGGATCTAGGGGGACAAGCTCATTAATCATTTAATTGAGTGATATAGTGGCGTGATGCTCTATAGCCGTAGAAAACATTTGCGAAGCCAAGAATGGTGAAAGTGATACCGACTACAATATCAATCATGCTTCTTTGGTAAATGAGAAGGTTGGCTCCAAATGCAGTTAGAAAGAAACCAAGAGAAAGTGATGATTTTGTCTGATAGATTCGCTTTAATAATGCTTCTTTTGAACGCCATGATCTTATTTTGTTATAGATAAAAAAAACTGCAGAAATGACAATGATAATAGTAAGTAGTTTATCCATGAAGAAAAGCCTCCTTGCTTTTTTTAGAAACTATAAAAATTGAGTGAATTCAAAGAAGTATGAAAGTCTACTAAGAATAAGACCGCATTATGGTTTTTCTTAAACGATTTCTAGCTAGAAGCCATTGTATCTTGATTTGAATCTTTTTGCCAGTGGAGGATTAGTGAACAAAGATAAAAGGAGAGTGTAAATAACTGTGATCAAAAACATAATGGAGAAAATTGAACAATTCGAAACGGTTATACTTCATAGGCATGAACGACCAGACCCAGATGCACTAGGGTCACAGCTCGGATTCGCTCATATTATGAAAGAGTGCCTTCCTGAAAAGAACGTATATGTAGTAGGGGAAGAGGAACCGTCGTTAGCTTTTCTAGGTGAGATGGATACAATTTCTGATCATGAGTATAAAGAGGCAGTTGTCATCGTCTGTGATACTGCCAATACAGAAAGAATTGATGATAAACGCTATCGTCAAGGGAAGTACTTAATCAAAATAGATCACCATCCTGATGAAGAGCCTTACGGGGATCTGAATTGGGTTGATCCGTCTTTTAGTTCAACGAGTGAAATGATTGTAGAATTAGTGGAACAAGCTGGGTTACAGTTAGACTCTGAATCAGCGTTGCTTTTATATGCTGGTATTGTTGGTGATACAGGTCGTTTCAGGTATTCAAATACAACTGCAGATACGTTAAGAAGAGCAAGTTTGTTAGTTAAACAGTCGTTTGATCAGAATACCTTTTATTCTAATTTACATAAAAAAGATCTTAAGATCACTCGTCTCCAAGGGTATGTTCTTCAACATTTTTCAGTGATTGAGAACCGAGTAGGTGTGATGCGTTTAACAAAAGAAGACTTAGATCGTTTTCAGGTAACATCTACAGAATCATCACAACTAGTTAACACTTTTTCTGATGTAGAAGGACTAAAGGTGTGGGTGTTTTTTGTTGAAGATGAAGACAAAATACGAGTGAGGTTACGTTCGAAGGGGCCGGTGATTAATACAATTGCCGCAGAGCATAATGGTGGCGGACATCCAATGGCCGCAGGAGCTACTGCTTATAGTTGGCAAGAGACAGAAGACATTGTTCGAAAGCTAGTTACCGTAAGTAAATAACGACTAAGCAATAAGCGGAGTTGTTACAAATGAGGCTGACCTTTTTTAAAAGATAAACGATAAAATTTGAGTGAATTCAAAGAAGTATGAATGCTTACTCAAAGAAGGCGATGGCTCCACACAATGCGCGTCGGACGACTGTTACCCACTTTTCGTCCGACTTTACAAAATGCAGCGGTTCCGTTCATGGTTTCGTGACAATTAACCACCGGGAATGACTTTCACATAAATATGGAGAGTGGTAAATAAATGACTTTCTTCCACTTCTAACTGATACCGTTTATCGCCAACTAGAAATACTTTGTTTTCAATTGTACTGATCAAGAGATCTCTCATATTGTGAACAGTCTCAATATCTTTTCTTTTAATATCCTGTAATTCGTTTAATGCCTGTTGTTTTAAATCAAGTAAGGTTAATTGGTTTAGTTTAAGTTTTCTGACATTCGTAAATTGAATATCAATTTCTTGGACCGTTAATTTTTTTTGATTTTCCTCATTTAATTTATCTTGTTCACTTAAAAGTGCTTCAATGTCACCTCTTAAGTCATAAATCGTAGCTTCCTGTTCTGAAATTCGAAACACCAAACCTTCATATACTTGTCCATATTGATAAACGAAAAAGACCCATCCAATCAGGACTCCAAGAATCATCCCAGCAAAAAAACGCTTAACAGTTGGTCGTTCATAGATTGGAGGAACCCTCATTAGGCTAGTGCCTCCCCGACAATCCATTGGATAAGCAAAGTTCCAGCCTGTGCCCCGCATAAGGCAGCGAAGATCATAAAACCAGTTTTAAAAATATCATCATGAGTTCCATAGAAAAGTCCTCTTTCGATACTTGTTATCGCATCAAATGTTCCACCTATTGCAGCGACAATCGCCCAAATCTTTAAGCTTCCCGCTAAATCGTGCATAACAGATAAGGGGGGTTTGCCAATTAAGAAAGCACCGATGCCACCAATGATGGCCCCACCTATAATGACACCAAACGCAACAAAGAAATCAATAATCAACGTAGCAAGAAGTTCACGACTAAGCATATGGTTACACCAACTTTCATTCAATCGGATAAAAAGAGAATTGATTGTCTCTATCATTTATAAGACAAACATGAAGAAATTATGACAACTAATCGAAGTACGAAATGAGCAGCTCGTACCCAATGGTTATAAAAATGTACTATACTAGAGAAACAAAACTAGAGAAACAAACAGTGAATGTGAGGCGAGTGTTATGGAGATTGTTCATAGTCATGTATATAGTGAGTACAGTCTTCTATCATCAACCAATCGAATAGAGGCGCTTGTAAAAAAGGCAAAAGAGTTTGGCTTTCAGGCGCTTGCTCTTTGTGATCATCATGTTATGTACGGAGCGGTGCCTTTTTATCAAGCTTGTATAAAATATGAGATCAAACCGATATTCGGGTTGCAAGTAACGATTCAAATTAGTGAGAATGACTTTTCCCTTATTAGAGTCTATGCTAAAAATGAAATTGGATATGTGAATTTATTAAAACTAGCAACAAAAATTGGCCATAAACCAGGCAAACAAGCCTTTTTAACAAAAGGAGAGGTGACACCTTTATTATCAGATGTACTCGTTGTGATTCCTTATTTGAGGGGACCAATCGAAGCAGATCTCTTACAAAATCAGTTTCAAAAAGCGTTAAATTGGTTGAAGGTATGGAAGGGGGAGACTACAGATTCAGATTGGTTTTTAGAAATCCAACGGCTACACGATCAGGCGACCAAAAAGCAAGAGGCTATTAAGACGTTCTCAAAAGCAAGTGACATTGCCATGTTAGCGTCACATCCGTGTCGTTTTTTAGAAAAGCAAGATGCCACCGCATATCAGGTCGTTCGAGCGATACGTGAAGGGGTAAAAGCCGAAGATTATCCGCTTGAAAAAGAAGAAAGATCGTTTTATCTTCTTAATTCAAGTGAAATGAAGGAGAAATTTGGAGCGGAAGAACAGGCATTAGCTAATACGAACCGCTTTGCTTCTTTATGTGAGGTTCAGCTGGAACTAGGTCAACAGAAACTACCTAAATTTTCTGGCGTTCAAAATACGAACAACCTACTGCGTTCTTTGTGTGAAGAGGGGTGCAAGTTTCGTTATGGAACTAGAGGACAAGCAATAGAGGATCGATTAAACAAAGAACTATCTGTTATTGAACGAATGGGGTTTAGTGATTATTTTCTTATCGTTTGGGATTTTATGAAATTTGCTAGGGAGCAAGGGATTTTAACGGGGCCTGGAAGAGGGTCGGCCGCAGGCTCAATCGTGGCATATGTGCTACAAATTACCGATGTTGATCCACTCCACTACGATTTACTATTTGAACGTTTTTTAAATCATGAACGAGTTTCCATGCCTGATATTGATATTGATTTTCCTGACCATCGCCGCGACGAGGTCATTGAATATGTTCAAAATAAATATGGAAAAGACCATGTAGCCCAAATTCTTACATTTGGAACTCTTGCAGCTAGAGCAGTTGTAAGGGACGTGGGGAAAGTATTAGGTGTTGACAGTTACGTTATAGGTAAATTAGCAAAACAAATTCCACCAAGTCCAGGTATGACACTTGGAAAAGCGGTAGCAAGTAGCAATCAACTCGAGAAAATGATAACGGAATCAGAAGATCTTGCTGAATTATGGAACATCGCTAAACAATTAGAAGGGTTGCCACGTCATGCGTCAACCCATGCTGCGGGTGTCGTGATTAGTGCGGAACCGCTAACTGAGCTAATGGCACTACAAGCAGGTCAATCGACAATTTCACTTACGCAAGCAACGATGGATGTAGTTGAAAAAGTAGGCCTCCTTAAATTTGATTTTCTTGGGTTGCGGAATTTGACGCTGTTGGAGAATATCGCGAGTTTAATAAAACAGCAATATGGGAGACAGATTGATTTTACGAAGATTCCTTTAGACAATAAACAAACATTCCAATTACTTGGCCAAGGAGATACGACAGGAGTATTTCAGCTTGAATCGGATGGGATGAGGCAAGCTCTAAAAAGTTTACAACCAACTGAATTTGAAGACATTGTTGCAGTTAATGCACTTTATCGACCAGGTCCGATGAAATATATTCCGATGTATAGTGAAGGGAAACATGGGACAACAGAGGTTGTATTCCCTCATCCCGATCTAGAACCGATTTTAAAAAGGACTTATGGAGTCATTATTTATCAAGAGCAAATCATGGAGGTTGCCTCTTTACTTGCAGGGTTTACTCTTGCACAAGCAGATATACTTAGACGTGCCATAAGTAAGAAAAAGAAAGATGAACTAGAAAAGCAACGAGAAGCATTTGTTAGTGGAGCACGTTCAAAAGGGTATTCACAACAAGTTGCAGAAGAAGTTTATGAATTAATTGAACAATTTGCTGACTACGGATTTAATCGAAGTCATGCAGTAGCGTATAGCATGATTAGTTATCAATTAGCTTATGTAAAGGCGAATTACCCATTGGCCTTTTATACGGCGCTGTTATCAGGTGTTTGGAATAATGATGATAAATTATCCCACCACATCCGTGAATGTAAGAAAGCGGGTTATGTTGTGCTACCTCCGTCTGTTTCAAAGAGCGATATCCTTTTTTCAATTGAGAATGCAGCAATTCGCTTTGGGTTGCTGCCGATTGCACATGTTGGCTTTCATGCAGCGAAATTAATTGTACAAGAAAGAGAAAAGAAGCGTTATACAGATTTATTTAGTTTTGCGGTGCGTATTGATCAGAAGAGTGTTACCAAAAAGGCAATAGAAAATCTAATAAAGGCAGGAGCAATGGATGAATTTCACCCTGAACGAGCAACGTTGTTATATTCAGTTGAGGAAGCCCTTCGTTTTGCTGCTGAAGTAAATTCCTTTCAAGATGAGACAGAAGGGTTATTCACTCTTGATATTCAAGCACCGGATTACAAAGAAATCGAGCCGCTTTCTATTCAAGAAAAACTAGATTATGAGAAAGAGGCTTTAGGGTTTTATTTATCCGGGCACCCAATTGAAACTTACAAACAAAAGCTTGATGCTAATGAGCGCCTTCCGTTTCAAAAAGCTAAAGAGAGCAAAGGAAACGTAAGGGTAGCAGGGTTACTAACCCAAGTAAGAAGAATTAAAACAAAAAAAGGGGAATCAATGGCATTTGCTTTCGCAACAGATGAGTCAGGAAGTAGTGAATTGGTTATTTTTCCGAGGACATGGAATAAGGTAAAGGATATTGTCATGGAAGGCGAGCTTATTTTGGTTGAAGGGCGTTATGATCATTCACGTGATCGAAGTCAATTGATTGTAGAAAAAATCGTTCTCTTAAAAACATTGACGTCAAAAGAAGAAAAGGGTAAACTTTTTCTTCGAATTAGTTCAGCTTCTCAAAACTTTGATATATTAGAAAAAGTTAAAGATCTTCTTTTATCAAAAAGAGGTACTGTTCCTGTTATTTTGTATTATGAACATACAAAACAAATGAAGTATTTAACAGATGAATATAGAGTTACTCCTGACCAAGCGTTTCTATTGAAGTTGGAAGAGATGTTGGGAGAGGAAAATGTCATTTTAAAAGGATAATTGAAATATAGTCATGTCCAAAAAGTGGGGCAATGACCTGACTCATTGCTTGGGTTGTGATAAAGAGAAAAACAACTCATTATGAAATAATATTTTCTACTTTTAGACTTGGCTAAAAGAGGATTATTCTATATAATTAAGTTGTTTTAAGTGGCCAGACCAGTTGAGGTTATACTAGTAGAAAAAAGGAGAGTGTCGTTGTGGCAACAACAAGAGAAGAAGCCTTACATATCCATCGTGTAAACCAAGGGAAGCTTGAATCGAAAGCAAAGGTCGCTGTAAGAAATGCAAAAGACTTAAGTTTGGCTTATTCTCCAGGAGTGGCAGAACCATGTAAAGAGATTTTTGAAGACATTGAGTCTGTTTACGAATATACGATGAAAGGCAATATGGTTGCTGTAGTTAGTAATGGGACAGCCGTTCTTGGTCTTGGGAATATAGGACCGGAAGCTTCTTTACCTGTTATGGAAGGGAAGGCGGTTCTATTTAAATCATTTGCTGGTGTTGATGCTTTTCCAATTTGTTTACGTACAAATGACGTTGAAAAAATAATTGAAACTGTAAAACTGATGGAACCAACTTTTGGTGGTGTTAACTTAGAGGATATTGCTGCGCCAGAGTGCTTTGAAATTGAAGAACGTTTGAAAAAAGAAGCAAATATTCCAGTGTTTCATGATGATCAGCATGGAACAGCGATCGTTACACTTGCCGGGTTAATTAATGCTTTAAAAATCTCTGGGAAGAAACTGTCTGAGATCAAAGTCGTTGCTAATGGAGCTGGCTCAGCCGGAATTGCGATTATCAAACTTATGCAACGAATGGGTGTTAGAGATATTATTTTGTGCGATTCCAAAGGGGCTATTTTCGAAGGACGCGCGTATGGAATGAATGATATGAAGGCGGAAGTCGCTAAGTTTACGAATCTTGATCAACTAGAAGGTAGTTTAGCAGATGTTATAAAAGGAACAGATGTATTTATTGGAGTGTCGGTTTCAGGGGCCTTAACAAAAGAAATGATTGAGAGCATGAATCCTGACCCAATTATTTTTGCAATGGCGAATCCGACACCTGAAATTATGCCAGAAGTAGCAAAAGAAGCAGGTGCCAGTGTCATTGGAACCGGGCGTTCTGATTTCCCGAATCAAGTGAATAATGTGCTAGCTTTCCCAGGTATATTCCGCGGGGCACTAGACGTCAGAGCGACACACATTAACGAAGAAATGAAAGTCTCTGCAGTTTATGCTATTGCTGATCTGGTTGCAAAAGAAAATCTTTCTCCTGATTATGTCATACCAGGACCTTTTGATCCACGTGTTGCTCCTGCCGTTGCAGCGGCAGTAGCAAAAACGGCAATGGAGACTGGAGTTGCCAGGAAAAAGGTCGATCCAGAAGAAATTGCTAAAAAAACAAGAAAACTTGCCATCATTGGGGATGAAGAGTAATTAAATTGTTTATAACTGAGGTGAGGGTGACGTATGTCATCAGTACAACCAAAAGTCTATTTAGAAGTCATCAAACAAATTAATCAAATGATTAATGAAGATCAATTAGTAAGTGGTGACAAGCTACCTTCGGAGAGAGAACTGAGCGACCGACTCGATGTTGGTCGCTCCTCTGTTCGAGAAGCTCTGCGCGCTCTAGAGTTATTAGATTTTATCGAAACAAGGCGTGGAGAAGGGACTTACATTAAGTCTTTTGGTAGTTACAGATTAGTCGAGATTCTGTTATCATTTCTTCTTAAAGATGAGAATACCAGGAAGGAATTAACGGAAACAAGGCGAATAATAGAGCTTGAAGCACTTAGGTTGGCGTGTGAACGTATTACAAATGAGTCCGTCAGGCAGCTTGGCCAATTCATTAGTCGTGCAAAAGAAGAGTGGTCACATGGAGATTTACCAGTCGAGGAAGATTATCTGTTTCATAAAACAATCGTAGAATCTTGTCACAATCGTTTACTACTTAACTTGTGGGTATCACTGGTTGAATACAATAAAGTTGCTATTTCCCGTTCTCTTCAAAGAGAGGGACGGATGCCCGTCTCTCTCAGTGAACATGAGGAAATCTATTATGCTTTGCAGAATCGTGATTGTGAGAGGGCAACAATGGCAATGAAACAACATTTAGAGAATAGTCGTTTTTAGCTTATACTATTTAGCAAATCATGACCATAAGATGAACTAATGGACAAAGCTTAAGCGAGTGAGGTGGAAAAATGCTTAAGGATTTTTTGAAGAAAAAAAAGAGGTATGCTACGATTCCTTCAGAACGAGCGAAGCAAGAAGTACCTGAAGGACTCATGACAAAGTGCCCATCGTGTAGAACGATCATGTACACAAAAGAGTTAAAAAAGAATTTATATGTCTGTGCTTCTTGTGGGCACCATCATCGAATGACTGCTTACGAGCGGTTGGATAGTTTGTATGACGCGGGGTCGTTTGTAGAATTTGACAAAGATATGATTAGTAAAAATCCATTGAATTTCCCAACCTATGAAGAGAAGTTAGAATCAGATCGCAAGAAAACGGGTCTCAATGAAGCGATCGTTACTGGAAAGGGGACGATAAATGGCTTTGGAGCTGTTATTGCTGTAATGGATCCAAGGTTCCGTATGGGAAGCATGGGTTCTGTTGTGGGTGAAAAGATTACAAGGGCTGTGGAATATGCTATTGAGATGAATGTTCCTTTTATTTTATTCTCTGCATCAGGTGGAGCTAGAATGCAAGAGGGTGTCTTAAGTTTAATGCAGATGGCTAAGACAAGCGCAGCTTTGCAAAAACTGAGTCGCCACGGTGGTTTATTTATTTCAATCATGACTCATCCAACAACCGGTGGCGTGTCAGCTAGCTTTGCTTCATTAGGTGACTATAATTTTGCAGAACCAAAAGCACTAATTGGCTTTGCTGGTCGACGTATTATCGAGCAAACGATTCGTCAAGAGTTACCAGAAGATTTTCAGACGGCAGAGTTTCTTTTGAAGCACGGTCAGCTTGATCAAGTGGTTTCTCGCCTTGAAATGAAAGAAACGTTAACAACAATATTAGATATTCACGCTTCGTAAAGGAGGTGTACTTACATGGCAAGTGAATTAGGTTTTGAAAAACCGATCTTAGAATTGAAAAATAAAATTTCAGAGCTTCGTACATTTACGGAAGAAAAAGAGATAGATTTAACTGACGAAATCCTGAAGCTTGAAAACCGCCTGCAACAACTTGAACGTGACATATATGGTAATTTACAACCATGGGAACGAGTGCAAATAGCAAGGCATAATGAGCGTCCAACAACACTTGATTATATTGAGCAGTTATTTACCGATTTTTTAGAAATGCATGGTGATAGGTTATATGGAGACGACGCGGCGATCGTTGGTGGTATTGCGAAATACAAAGGACGTTCCGTTACCGTTATTGGCCATCAACGAGGAAAAGACACGAAGGAAAATATTCGTCGAAACTTTGGTATGCCACACCCTGAAGGGTACCGGAAAGCTCTAAGATTAATGAAGCAGGCTGAAAAGTTTAACAGACCAATTATTTGTTTCATTGATACAAAAGGAGCTTATCCAGGGAAGGCTGCAGAAGAAAGAGGGCAAAGTGAAGCGATCGCTAGAAATTTACTAGAGATGGCTGGTCTTACTGTTCCTGTTATTTGCATTGTGATTGGTGAAGGAGGAAGTGGTGGAGCATTAGCTCTTGGTGTTGGAAATCATCTTCATATGTTAGAGAACTCGACATACTCTGTCATCTCACCTGAAGGAGCTGCTGCTTTGCTTTGGAAAGATGCTTCTCTTGCTCAAAAAGCGGCAGAGTCAATGAAAATTACAGCACCTGATTTAAAAGGACTTGGTATTATTGATGAAATTATTCGTGAAGTGAAAGGTGGTGCTCATCGAGATTTAACTCAACAAGGAAAAAACATCGATCATGTGATAAATGAATCGCTTGTTCAACTGTCAGAGTTAACTGCAGATGAGCTCATTGAACAGCGCTATCAAAAATATAAAAAAATTGGACAATTTACGCATGTAAACGATGTCATTGCTGTAACTAAAGGATAAGTGCCTCCCTTCCCTAGGGAAGCACTTTTTGTTTTGGTAGTAACTGGATTGAATTTGCTAAAGTAAAGTGGTATTTTTAAAAATAGAGATAAAAATTTAAGTAGGAACATATTGAGGGTAAAAGTACACATGCTAAATACGCATTGGACTTTTTAACATATTTTTCAAAATTACTTTTAAGGAGGAAGAACATGAAGAGAATTGGGGTATTGACAAGTGGTGGCGATTCGCCAGGAATGAACGCAGCAATTCGTGCCGTTGTTCGTAAAGCAATTTATCATGAGCTTGAAGTATACGGCATTTCCTATGGTTATGCTGGCTTAATCGAAGGTGACATTAAGAAGATGGAGTTAGGATCAGTTGGCGATATTATTCATCGCGGAGGAACCATTCTGTATACTGCGCGTTGTGAAGAGTTTAAAACGCTTGAAGGTCAGCGAAAAGGGATAGAGCAATTAAAGAAATTTGGTATTGAAGGACTTGTTGTTATTGGTGGCGATGGTTCTTATCGTGGTGCACAGAAATTGACTGAGCATGGCTTTCCAACAATTGGTGTACCTGGGACAATCGACAATGACATACCGGGTACAGACTTCACAATTGGCTTTGACACAGCGCTGAATACGGTAATTGATGCAATCGATAAGATTCGTGATACAGCAACATCACATGAACGTACATATGTTATTGAAGTAATGGGGCGTCATGCTGGTGACCTTGCACTTTGGTCAGGTCTCGCTGATGGCGCAGAAACCATTGTTGTTCCTGAGGCAGACTATGATATGTCAGAAATTATTGGTCGTCTTAAACGTGGTCAAGAGCGTGGCAAGAAACATAGTATTATTGTTGTCGCTGAAGGTGTTGGTAGTGGTTTTGATTTCGGTGATAGAATTAAGGAAGAAATGAATTTGGAAACTAGAGTGACCGTTTTAGGTCATATTCAACGTGGTGGTTCTCCGACAGGATCTGACCGAGTATTGGCAAGTCGCTTAGGAGCGAAAGCTGTTGACCTGCTGATAGAAGGCAAAGCTGGAGTAACGGTAGGAATTGAGAAAAATGAACTTGTTTATCATGATATTAACGAAGCTTTATCTCGTAAGCATACGATTGATATGGATATGTACAAGCTTTCTCAACAACTATCAATTTAAGAACATATTTTGAATGGTTTATAAACAAGTTTAAAATAATGAATAAAAGCCTTTTCTTTATGAGAAAGCTCAATCATAATTAAAATAAATAACTATCCTGTAGGAGGAAAATATGCGTAAAACGAAAATAGTATGTACCATTGGTCCAGCAAGTGAGACGATTGAAAAGCTTGAAGCTCTTATTGAAGCGGGAATGAACGTTGCACGATTAAACTTTTCACACGGAGATTTTGAAGAGCATGGTGCGAGAATCCGTAATATCCGAGAGGCTGCTGAAAAAACAGGAAAAACAGTAGCAATCTTACTCGATACAAAAGGACCTGAGATTCGTACACAAACGTTAGAAAATGGAGTGGCAGAATTAAAAGTCGGAGATGATCTAATTCTTTCTATGACAGAAGTCGTTGGAACGAACAAAAAGATCTCAGTTACATATCCTGGTCTTATTCACGATGTCGCACCTGGTTCAAAGATTTTACTTGATGATGGATTGATTGGGCTAGAAGTGACGGAAGTCGGTGATGGTGAGCTTGTCACGAAAGTATTAAATAGTGGTACACTAAAAAATAAAAAAGGTGTAAATGTCCCGAATGTAAGCGTGAATCTACCTGGTATTACAGAGAAGGATGCTGAGGATATTAAGTTTGGGATCGACCAAGGTGTAGACTTTATTGCAGCTTCATTTGTACGTAGAGCAACGGATGTTCTTGAAATTCGTGAACTCCTTGATAACCATGGTGGAAACGAGATTCAAATTATTCCTAAGATTGAGAACCAAGAGGGCGTTGATAATATTGACGAAATTCTTGAAGTATCAGACGGGTTAATGGTGGCTCGTGGTGACCTTGGTGTAGAGATCCCAGCTGAGGAAGTTCCTCTTGTTCAAAAAGTATTAATTAAAAAATGTAACGCAGTTGCAAAACCGGTTATTACGGCAACACAAATGCTTGATTCTATGCAACGTAACCCAAGACCAACTAGAGCAGAAGCAAGTGATGTTGCGAATGCAATCTTTGATGGAACGGACGCGATCATGCTTTCTGGTGAAACGGCTGCAGGTGATTATCCTGTTGAATCTGTGCAAACGATGCACAATATCGCAACACGTACAGAGCAGGCGTTAAATTATAGCGCGATGCTCAGGAAGAAAACAAGAGAAGAAGTAACATCAATTACAACAGCAATTGGTCAATCGGTTGCACATACAGCTTATAATCTTTCAGCTGCAGTTATACTATCAGCAACAGAAAGTGGGTATACAGCACGCGTTGTTTCCAAATACCGTCCGAAATCACCTATCATTGCGGTAGCGAGTAATCCAAAGGTAATTCGAAAGCTCAACCTAGTTTGGGGCGTTACACCAATTCTTGGAAAAGAAGCGTCGTCAACTGACGAAATGTTTGAATCAACGATTAATACGGCACTTGAATCTGGTTCTATATCACAAGGGGACCTAGTTGTAATTACAGCAGGTGTACCAGTAGGTGAATCAGGTACAACTAACATCATGAAAGTACATGTAATCGGAGAAGTAATCGCAAAAGGTCAAGGGATCGGTCGTCGTTCAGCAGCTGGACGAGTTGTTGTTGCTAAAACGGCTCAAGAGGCTAATGAAAAGACAACTGAAGGATCGATTTTAGTAACGTATAGCACAGATAAAGATATGATTCCCGCCTTTGAAAAAGCGGCTGCAGTCATAACAGAAGAGGGTGGATTAACGTCTCACGCTGCTGTTGTCGGACTAAACTTAAGCACGCCAGTTATTGTAGGCGTTGAAGGTGCTTTGACTTTGTTTGAAGATGGAGAAGAGATTACGGTAGATAGTGCTCGAGGCGACATTTACAGAGGTCACACTAGTGTACTATAATGAGTAGGAAGGAGAAGGGAGTTCCCTTCTCTTTTTTCCTTATAAGAGATTGCTCAAAAAGGGTTGTTCTATACCCGTTTTGAAAAGTCACTATCACATGTGTATTCAAGGGAAAGGTCAAAAGTAAAGGAGCATATGATGTTTCGCATATTACTATTGCTAATAATCATCGTACCTGCGCTAGAAATCGCTGTGCTTATTCTATCTGGAAATGTTATAGGAGTTTGGCCAACGATCCTGCTCATTATTTTAACAGGCGTATTAGGCGCATGGCTTGCTAAGAAAGAAGGTCTTCAAGCACTACGGTTAGCCCAGCTTCAAACGCAACAAGGACAATTACCTAGTGGAATTCTTCTTGATGGAATTTGTATTTTAATAGGTGGAGTCGTTTTACTAACGCCAGGGTTTATTACCGATGCTATAGGATTTTTCTTGTTAATTCCTGTAACTAGAACCATTGCTAAAGGATTTCTATTAAAGTTATTTCACCAAATGATTAAGAATGGGAATTTTGTGATTATGACAAGAAAATAGTCTTTATATAAGACATACAGCATGACGATTTTGTATATTTCGTAAAAGGGAGAATTACAATAGCTAGATGTTCATGATGTAACGATGATTTTTACGCTATGAAGCTTACTAATCGTCCCTGATGGATCAATGGGAATAGTAACTACAGGTGAGCGAGGAAGAAAGGTGGTTACTTGTTTTCACAAGCTTCCGTTTTTATGTTGATTTTATTACTTGTAGCCATTGTTGCAAAAAACCAATCGCTACTTGTGGCCGTTGTCTTTCTACTTGTTATTAAGTGGATAGGGTTAGGGGAAAAACTATTTCCTCTCGTTCAGCAAAAAGGGATAAATATAGGCGTTACAATTATAACGATTGCCGTTTTAACACCTATCGTGACAGGAGAGATTGGGTTTAAGCAATTAGGAGAAGCAGTGAGATCTTCCTATGCTTGGGTAGCCCTTGGTGCAGGGGTATTAGTAGCAATTATTGCTGCAAGTGGGATTGATTTATTAAAGTCGGATCCGCATATTACAACGGCATTAGTCTTTGGTACCATTCTTTCTGTCGCTGTATTTAATGGTGTAGCTGTAGGTCCTTTAATTGGAGCTGGGATAGCCTATTTTTTTATGAGGATCATTCATTTTTTTACTCATCTTGGAGGATGAGTGATGGTTATTATTGAATCGATTAACAAAAATAGGTCGATTCAATATATAACTTGACTATTTTTGCAAATACTAGGAGAGGTGTTGTTTGTGCCGAAATACATAAAAGTTTTAGAATTTAAGAATAACTTTTGGAGAAAACGTTCACAAAAGTGTAATAAGTAGTTTATAATGAAACTTGTGAGCATTCTTCTTACATAGCATCGCTATTTTTAAAAGATGTGGAAATGTAAGCATTTACTAGTTTTATGGAAATATAGATCAACCAGAAAAGGAGAGGTTAACGTGAGTACAACTCGTGGTCTAGAAGGTATTGTAGCAACGCAATCAAGTGTTAGTTCCATTATTGAAAGTGTCCTTACTTACCAAGGATACAATATTGATGATTTAGCAGATAATGCGAGTTTTGAAGAGGTTATTTATCTTCTTTGGAATGGATCATTACCTAAAGCAGATGAACTAAGTAAATTTACACAAGAACTTGCAAATCATGCTGAAGTACCAAAAGAGATTATTGACCAAATGAAAGCTTATCCAATTGAAAAGGTCCATCCAATGGCTGCGCTTCGGACAGCAATTTCAACTCTGGCATTATTTGATGATGAGGCAGATATTATGGATGAGGCCGCTAATCGTCTAAAAGCTCTTAAAATTCAAGCGCAAATTCCAACAATAGTGACAGCGTTTTCAAGAGTGCGTGAGGGTTTAGAGCCTGTTGCACCTCGTAAAGATTTAGGGTTTGCTGCAAACTTCCTTTATATGTTAACAGGAAATGAGCCGGATAAAATTGCGGTAAATGCATTTAATAAAGCGCTTGTACTACATGCTGATCATGAGTTAAATGCTTCTACGTTTACTGCGCGTGTTTGTGTAGCAACATTATCCGATGTATACTCTGGTATGACAGCAGCAATTGGTGCTCTAAAAGGTCCATTACACGGCGGAGCGAACGAAGCTGTTATGAACATGTTAATCGAAATTGAAGAAGTTGAGAACGTTGAACCATTCATTCGGAAAGCATTAGACAACAAAGAAAAAATCATGGGCTTTGGACATCGTGTTTACAAAGATGGTGACCCTCGTGCGAAACATCTTCGTGAAATGTCTAAGCGTCTTACTGAAATTACTGGTGAAACAAAATGGTATGAGATGTCAACAAAGATTAATGAGATGGTTACAGGAGAAAAGGGACTGCTTCCAAATGTAGATTTCTATTCTGCAAGTGTATACCACAGTTTAGGCATTAAGAATGATTTATTTACCCCAATCTTTGCGGTGAGCCGTACTTCTGGTTGGTTGGCGCATATTTTAGAGCAATATAGCAACAACAGACTAATTCGTCCACGTGCTGAATATATCGGACCGAGTAAACGTTCGTATGTACCTTTAGAACAACGCTAATAGCGTACCTGGGAGCAATAGCTTCCCTGTACATAGATTGACATTTCTCGAAAATCGTAGCAACATAAAAGAGTCTTAGCTTGTACTGTAATCAATTTAGGAGGTAATGAATTATGTCAAAAGGTGAAGTAATTAAAGTAAACAATGGTGTTCTTGATGTACCAAACAATCCAATCGTTCCTTACATTGAAGGAGATGGAATTGGACCAGATATCTGGGCAGCTGCATCACGTGTATTAGATGCTGCAGTGGAAAAGGCATATAATGGCGAGAAGAAAATTGAGTGGAAAGAGATTCTTGCTGGAGAAAAAGCATTTAATGAAACTGGTGAGTGGCTTCCGGAAGCAACTCTAGATGCAGTTCGTGAATATATGATTGCAATTAAAGGACCTCTTACAACTCCAATTGGTGGCGGTATTCGTTCTTTAAATGTTGCACTTCGTCAAGAGCTTGATTTGTATGTATGCTTACGTCCGGTACGTTATTTCCAAGGTGTACCTTCACCTGTAAAACGCCCTGAAGATACAGATATGGTTATTTTCCGTGAAAATTCAGAAGATATCTATGCTGGTATTGAGTACAAAGAAGGATCAGATGAAGTGAAAAAGTTGATTGAATTTTTACAAAATGAAATGGGAGCTTCTAAGATCCGTTTCCCTGAAACTTCTGGTATTGGTATTAAGCCTGTTTCTCAGGAAGGAACAGACCGACTAGTTCGTGCGGCTATCCAATATGCAATTGACGAAGGTCGTAAGAGTGTAACATTAGTACACAAAGGTAACATCATGAAGTTTACTGAAGGAGCGTTCAAAAACTGGGGATATGAAGTGGCTGAGCGTGAATTTGGCGATAAAGTATTTACTTGGGCTCAATATGACAAGTTAGTAGAAACAGAAGGAAAAGAAGTTGCTGATAAGGCACAAGCAGATGCTGAAGCTGCTGGCAAAATCATTGTAAAAGATTCAATTGCTGATATCTTCTTACAACAAATCTTAACTCGTCCGAAAGAGTTTGATGTTGTTGCAACAATGAATTTAAATGGTGATTATATTTCTGATGCTCTTGCAGCTCAAGTTGGTGGTATTGGTATTGCTCCAGGAGCAAACATTAACTACGATACAGGGCATGCGATCTTTGAAGCTACTCACGGTACTGCACCTAAGTATGCTGGTCTTGATAAAGTGAACCCATCTTCTGTTCTTCTTTCTGGAGAATTATTGCTTCGTCACTTAGGCTGGTTCGAAGCTGCTGACCTAATTATGTCTTCTATGGATAAAACAATTGCAAGTAAAGTAGTAACGTATGATTTTGCTCGTCTAATGGACGGAGCAACTGAAGTTTCTTGTTCAGGATTTGCTGAAGAACTAATTAAAAACCTATAAGAGTTAATACCCAAAGGTCGATTTTTACCTTTGGGTATTAACGAAGCAATGAGTGAAGCCGCCGTAATGTTTTAAGCCTTTTGAGCGAACTTCTCAAAAGGCGCACGGCGAGCAGAGCCATTGCAACCTATGTACGCATTATTTAATTCCAAAGGTGGTCTTTACCTTTGGGTGTTAAATCGAAGCCATCGCAAACTATGATCGCACTATTTAAGTCAAAGGTCGATTTTTACCTTTTTTGAACATAATCTTTAATTCAAATTCACTTAAATATTAAGTAATACGGGGAGTGAGTGTTTCATGGCAATTAAGCGTAGAAAGATTTCCGTTATCGGTGGAGGTTTCACTGGAGCTACAACAGCTCTAATGGTCGCTCAAAAAGAACTTGGGGATGTTGTCCTTCTAGATATTCCACAAATGGATGGTCCAACTAAAGGTAAAGCATTAGACATGCTTGAATCAACACCAGTAGCTGGAATTGATTCAAATATTGTCGGTACTTCTAATTACGAAGATACGAAGGATTCTGATGTTGTTGTAATTACAGCTGGTATTGCACGGAAGCCAGGTATGAGCCGTGATGATCTAGTAAATACAAATGCAGGTATTATGAAGGCAGTTACGAGAGAAGTTGTTAAATATTCTCCAAACTGTTATATCATCGTGTTAACAAACCCTGCAGATGCGATGACGTACACAGTATTTAAAGAATCTGGTTTCCAGAAAAATCGTGTTATTGGTCAATCTGGTGTACTTGACACAGCTCGTTTCCGTACATTCGTAGCTCAAGAACTAAACCTATCTGTTGAAGATATTACTGGTTTCGTTCTAGGTGGACATGGTGATGACATGGTACCACTTATTCGCTACTCAGCTGCTGGTGGTGTTCCACTTGAGAAGCTTATTTCTCAAGATCGCCTAGAGGCAATCGTTGAACGTACGCGTAAAGGTGGCGGGGAGATCGTTGGACTACTTGGTAACGGAAGTGCTTACTACGCTCCAGCTGCATCACTAACTCAAATGGTTGAAGCGATTATTAAAGATAAGAAACGTATTATCCCAACCATTGCTTATTTAGAAGGTGAATATGGTTACGAGGACCTTTATGTGGGTGTTCCGACAATCCTTGGTGGCGATGGAATTGAAAAGATTATCGAACTTGATTTAACAGAAGAGGAAAAGGCAGCCTTAGCTAAATCTGTTGAATCTGTACGTGGTGTTATGTCAGCTTTACCGACAACTTAATGGAATGAGATGAACCTCTTGCTTTTGTAGCAAGAGGTTCTTTATCTTAGAGAAATAACAATGAAAGCAAGTCAGTACGTATTTTGAAATTAAAAGTCCGAAAAAGCCGATTCTTTTGCTATACTATAGGTAGATAAAAAGAGAAAAATCTTTATTAAAGGGGACGTTAGTAAGGATGAACCGTTACATTTACCCGTTCTTTGAAGCGAGTTGGAGGATGAATCATGTTACAACGTTTATTAATTGTCGATGATGAAGAATCAATAGTTACTCTTTTGCAGTTTAATCTTGAACAATCTGGTTATGAAGTCACAACGGCTATGGATGGAGCTACTGCTCTAGACTTGGCGACGAACCAATCATTTGACTTACTAATACTTGATTTAATGTTACCGGAAATGGATGGTTTAGATGTATGCAAACAGCTTCGTCAAAATAAAGTGTCAACACCAATTTTGATGCTAACAGCAAAAGATGAGGAGTTTGATAAAGTATTGGGGTTAGAGCTTGGAGCAGATGATTATATGACGAAACCATTTAGTCCACGTGAGGTAGTAGCAAGGGTTCGAGCTATTCTAAGACGAGTCCAACCAGTTTCAGCGGAAAGCTCATCTAGTCAAGAAGAAGGGAAAGAGAACGTAATAAAGTTTGGAGATGTTGAGATTCATCCTGAAAATTATGAGGTAATGTTCAAGCAAACAGCACTGGAATTAACGCCAAAAGAATTTGAACTCCTTTTGTATTTAGCTAATAATAAAGGACGTGTGTTAACACGTGATCAATTATTAAATGCTGTGTGGAATTATGAATTTGTTGGGGATACAAGAATTGTAGATGTTCATATAAGTCATCTTCGTGAAAAAATAGAAACGAATACTAAAAAGCCTGTATATATTAAAACGATTCGCGGTCTCGGTTACAAATTAGAGGAACCCCAACTTGATGTATAAGTTGCGTTTTAAAATAATTATTGCCGTCTTGTCAATTACTCTGATTGTATTGACAGGAATAGGTTTTGTTATTGGTCAACTTTATGAAAATTTTTATTTTAATAACCTTACGGAGCGAGTAGAGAAAGAAGCTCATTTAGTTTCATATAAGCTTGTCGAACAAGCTCTAATACCAGAAAGGGCACAAAGTTTGGCAGTAGAAGTTTCAGAAATGCTTGAAGCTCGAGTCACGATTATTTTACTAGATGGAACGGTAATAGGCGAGTCAGCAGCAGACCCAGCAACAATGGACAACCATATTATTAGACCAGAAATTGCAGCGATCGAAAGAGGCGAAGAAGGAACTTCCATCCGCTACAGTGAGACGGTTCAAGATGAACTACTGTATTATGCTGTTGAAATAATGGATGAAAATAATAATAGTGTAGGTTATCTTCGTCTAGGTTTATCGACTCAAACATTAGAAGATATGACAGAGATGATTTGGTGGATATTAGCTGTTAGTTTTGCTGTTGCCTTGGTCATAATTGTAACGATCACGTATCGTGTTACGAACGAAATGATTCGCCCGATAGAAAATGCAACAGTAGTCGCGAACGAACTGGCAGAAGGGAATTTTCAAGCTAGAACGGCAGAAGGAAAGCGTGATGAGATAGGGCAATTAACGAGATCGATTAATATTCTTGCATTTAATCTTGAACAATTGACGAAACGACATCAGGCTCAAAAAGAACGAATGGAAACGTTAATTGATAACATGGGCAGCGGCCTTATATTAATCAATACAAAGGGAGATATTTCTCTTATTAATCGTACTTGTCGTGAAATTTTTGAAAAAGATACGGATCGTTGGTTAAATCAACTTTATCATGATGTGATAAAGCATAAAGAACTGATTAAAATTGTACAAACGATATTTATTACTGAAAAAAAACAACGGGTGCAAATTCATTTCCCTGTTCACTTAGAGATTCGACATTTTGAGGTTTATGGTGCACCGGTAATGAGTAATAGGGACAAGTTAAAAGGAATTGTTCTTGTTCTCCATGATATAACGGAGCTGAAAAAATTAGAACAAGTACGGACTGACTTTGTTGCTAATGTGTCACATGAGTTAAAAACGCCAGTGACTTCAATCAAAGGTTTTACAGAAACACTGCTTGATGGTGCCATGAACACAGAACCTTTACGCGAGAAGTTCTTAACCATTATCGCAAAAGAAAGCGAGCGCCTGCAAAACTTAATTCAAGATTTACTTGATTTATCACGTATAGAGCAATCCTATTTTAAACTTAATTGGCAAAAGACGAATCTTAAGCTGACGATTGAAGAGGTAATCGAGCTTTTGAGAAAGAAAGCAAAGGAAAAGCAGATTGAACTTGAAGTGATGATTGAAGGGGACGTCACTCTTGAAGGGGATGCTGAGCGGTTAAAACAAATTGCCATTAATCTTATTAATAACGGAATTATGTACACTCCTGTTGGGGGAGATATCCGCGTTTTCCTTAAGGGGGAAGAGGAGCAGGTTCAACTACAAATTGCTGATACAGGTGTTGGGATTAGTGATAAGGAATTGCCACGAATTTTTGAGCGCTTTTACCGGGTCGATCGGGCAAGAAGCAGAAACTCAGGAGGAACAGGACTGGGACTTGCAATTGTCAAACATTTAGTTGAGGCACATCATGGGAAAATTACAGTTGTGAGTGAGGTAGGGAAAGGAACAACCTTTACCATTTCATTTAAAAGAAATCGGCTTGACTATGAATAGAATAAATGCGGCTCCACTCATTGCTTCGAAGTTAATCAAAAGGAAAAATCACCCTTTTTGATTAACCTCGTTTACAAAAAATTTACATTACGTTCAAACAGTCTTAACCTTGTTTATTTATAATGAAGTCGAACGGTTTTCATCATTACTGTAAGTATTTTAGGTTCTGCCCTAATATGCTTGGAGTACATCCCCTTGAAGGACGTGAGCGCCCCCTTATGCTCACGTCTATTTTTGTATGCATAAAAAACAATGGACCATGACTAAGCGAGAAGAATCAAGTATTTCTATTGTGAAAACCCACATTCACCTTGAAATTTGTACTATAATGAGAAAGAATGAGATTCTTTAAAAAAATATGAAACCGTTTCTAAAAAAGAATCGTAAAGAGAGTAGAACATCTAGGAAGGGATGATACAATGACGATTAAGCAATTACTTGTTGGCTTTGTGTCCTTAATAGGAGTTGCCATTCTAGCCTTGTTTCTTGCAACGGGATGGTACATAGTCGATGAATCTGAACAAGCGGCACTAATCAAATTTGGAAAAGTAGAAGATACGATAACTGAGCCGGGATTAAAATTCAAGATGCCTTGGCCAGTTCAAAGAGTCGAAATCTTATCACGTGGAACGTATAATCTTCAAGTAGGGTACCATGAGGAAGATGGAGAAGTCGTTGAATTCACGAATGAAGCGAAAATGATTACAGGAGATGAAAACATCCTGTTTGCAGATTTGGCTGTTCAATGGCGAATTATTGATCCAGAATTATATCTCTATAGTACACAAGATGCTCGAACCGTATTATATAATGCTACTTCTGCAGCGTTACGTGGTGTTATTGGAAGTACGGGGATTGATGATGCATTAACAGATCAAAGACCTGAAATTGAGGCGCAAGTTTTTGAAAATTTAGTAGAGCTGTTAGAAGTCTATCAAATTGGTGTTAGTATACAAGATGTTAAGTTACAGGATGTTGAACTGCCAACGGATGAAGTTCGTCGTGCATTTACCGAAGTGACGGATGCACGTGAGGAGCGTTTAACGAAAATCAATGAAGCAACAAGATACCGTAATCAACAAGTGAACGAAGCTGAAGGGGAAAAAGATGCAATTATTTCTCGTGCAGAAGGAACGCGTGCAGAACGAATAGAACGTGCACGTGGGGATGTTGCGAAATTCGATGCGCTTTATGAAGAATATATTGTGAATCGAGATGTGACCCGCCAACGTCTCGTTCTTGAAACGCTAGAGAATGTGTTACCGAATACAGAGATTTACATTATGGATAGTAATAACGATACAGTAAGCTACTTACCGATTAGACCACTAGAGCGTAGTCAAAACGCGGCTAATGAAGGAGAGAGTAACTAATGAGCGATGAGAACATTGTTGATATAAATGAGCGTCGTCCTAGTGAGGAATGGAGAAAGTTTGTGAAACTAGGAGCGATAGCTGCTATTCTATTAGCACTTTTAACAACGATTATTAGTAATCTCTTTATCGTTGAGCAAGGTCAATACAAAGTTGTTAGGCAGTTTGGTGAGGTTGTTCGAATTGAGGATAAACCAGGACTTAGTTACAAAATCCCATTTATCCAATCTGTTACAACTTTACCCAAATATCAAATGATTTATGACATCCCTCCAGCTGAAATTAATACGAGAGATAAAAAGCGTATGCTTGCTGATCATTATGCGATTTGGAGAATTGAAGACCCACAACTTATGATTGCTAATGCAAGAACAGAACAACACGCTGAAGCGATAATGGGCGAATTAATATTCTCTGCAATCCGAGCTGAGTTAGGACAATTGGATTTTGATGAAATTATAAATGAAGAGAAATCTTCGCGAGGAAGTTTTAATGAGTTGGTTCGCGATCGAGTTAATGAGGCACTTGAGCGTAACCAATACGGAATTGTGTTAACGGATGTTCGGATGAAGCGAACAGATTTACCACAGGAAAATGAGCAAGCAGTTTATAGCAGAATGATTTCTGAACGTCATGCAACTGCACAAGAGTATTTATCGCAAGGGGATGCGGAAGCCAATCGCATTCAGTCAAATACGGACCGTGAAGTAACAGAAATGATTGCGACAGCTAATGCAGATGCGAATGAAATTGAAGGGGAAGGGGAAGCGGAGGCTGCCCGAATCTACAATGAATCATTTGGTAGGGATACGGAGTTTTACCAGCTGTATCGAACCCTCGAATCATACGAAAAAACAATTGGAGATGAGACTGTCATCGTCCTTCCATCTAATTCGCCATACGCGCGTATTTTAATGGGGTATACTGATTAAATAAGCAAGGGAGCCCAAAAGGTCAAAAAACAACCTTTGGGGGCTCCCTTTTTTTTCTTATTTTTCGTCGCTATGCTACAATAAAAGCAAGGAATAATTTGGATGAAGAGAGGAGCCTTTTAGTTGAAAAAGCTCGTATTAATAGATGGGAATAGCATTGCATATCGTGCCTTTTTTGCTTTGCCGTTGTTGAATAATGACAAGGGCGTTTATACAAATGCAGTGTATGGTTTTACGACCATGCTACTTAAAATTATTGAGGAAGAAAAACCAACTCATATGCTTGTGGCATTCGATGCAGGAAAAACAACATTCCGCCATAAAACATATGATGAATACAAAGGCGGACGGCAAAAAACACCACCTGAATTATCGGAACAGTTTCCATTGGTTCGAGAAATGCTTGATGCCTTTAATATTTCTCGTTATGAAGCTGAAAATTATGAAGCTGATGATATTATCGGAACGTTAGCGAAGAATGCTGCGGAACAGGACTTTGAAGTAAAGGTATATTCTGGAGATAAAGATTTGCTTCAGCTTGTATCTGACAAAGTGACTGTCATTTTAACAAAGAAAGGCATTACAAATGTGGAAGCGTATAATGAAGCGCTAATTGCTGAAAAATATGGCATTACGCCTAAGCAAATCATTGATATGAAAGGTTTAATGGGGGATAGTTCTGATAATATTCCAGGTGTGCCTGGTGTTGGGGAAAAGACCGCACTTAAGCTATTAAAAGAATTCGGTTCAGTGGAAACTGTTTTGGATTCAATTGATCAAGTATCTGGTAAAAAAATGAAAGAAAAATTAGAGGAAAACCGTGAACAAGCAATCATGAGTAAAGAGCTTGCAACGATCTATCTTGAAGTGCCATTTGAAACAGAACTAGATGATTTAAGCTTTGGTGATTATGACCAGTCAAAAGTGGTAGCTATTATGAAAGAACTTGAATTTACATCGCTTGTTACGAAGTTTGATACAGAGAGTGCTGAAGAAGCGGAACTAGAAGATATTACATATGAAGTGTTAGAAACTATTGAGGAACGACATCTTACCGAAGAAGCTGCGCTCATTGTTGAAGTGTTAAGTGAAAATTATCATCAAGCAAATATTGAGGGGGTTGCGCTCGTTAACGAGAAAGGTAGATTCTTTATTCAAACGGATCACGCTCTAAACTCCCAAGCCTTCGTTGATTGGTTAAAAGATGAATCAACAAAGATTTCAGTGTTTGATGCTAAACGTGCTGTTGTTGCATTAGGTTGGAAAGGGATTTTATTAAATGGGGTAACTTTTGATTTGCAGATGGCTTCTTATTTACTTGACCCATCATTGTCTTCTCATGAAATAAGCGATGTGACTAAACGCAAATCAAAAGGACAAGTTCAGGAAGATGAAGTGGTTTACGGGAAAGGTGCGAAACAAAAAGTTCCAGAGCAAGAGAAGGTAGCTGAGCATTTAGTCCGAAAAGCAGATGCCCTGTACCAATTAAAACCAGTCCTAGAGAAAGAACTAAAAGACAATGCGCAAGAAGAGTTATTTCGTGAGCTGGAAATGCCACTTTCTATTATTTTAGGACGGATGGAAACGACAGGGGTGAAAGTAGACAAGGAACAGCTTGAGCAAATGGGGGTAGATCTTGAAGGGCGTTTACGTGATTTGGAACTGAAGATTCACGAGCTAGCTGGAAGCACATTCAATATTAATTCTCCGAAACAACTTGGGGAGGTATTATTTGAAAAGCTGGAGCTGCCCCCTATAAAAAAAACAAAAACGGGTTATTCCACTTCTGCTGATGTGCTTGAGAAATTGGCTGAGGAACACGAAATTGTTGAGTATATCTTGCATTACAGACAACTCGGGAAACTGAACTCAACCTATATAGAGGGATTATTAAAAGTAACAAAAGAAAAAACGAATAAAATCCATACAAGGTATAATCAAGCATTAACGCAAACAGGACGCTTGAGTTCGACTGATCCAAACTTACAAAACATCCCGATTCGATTAGAAGAAGGGCGGAAAATTCGAAAAGCATTTATCCCATCTGAAGCAGGATGGAAAATGGTTGCAGCCGATTATTCGCAAATTGAACTACGTGTCCTAGCTCATATTTCTGGTGATGAAAAGTTGATAGAAGCATTTCAGACAGATATGGATATTCATACGAAAACAGCAATGGATGTGTTTCATGTAAGTAAAGAAGAGGTAACCTCAAATATGCGTCGTAGTGCAAAGGCGGTAAACTTTGGGATTGTTTATGGTATAAGTGATTTTGGTTTGTCACAAAGTCTCGGGATTACTAGAAAAGAAGCGGCACAATTTATTGAGCGATATTTAGCAAGTTATCCAAAGGTTAAAGATTATATGGACAATACTATTGAAGAAGCTCGGGAAAAAGGCTATGTTTCAACGCTTTTACAGCGCAGACGTTATTTGCCGGATCTCACTAGTCGAAATTTTAATAAACGTAGTTTTGCAGAACGAACCGCGATGAATACCCCAATTCAAGGTACTGCTGCAGATATTATTAAAAAAGCTATGGTGGAAATGTCTCAAAGGTTGAATGAAGAGAACTTAAAAAGCCGTATGATCTTACAAGTCCACGACGAATTAATCTTTGAGGTGCCAGAGGAAGAAATGGAGAGAATGATGAAGCTTGTACCTGAAGTGATGGAGCAAGCAGTTAACTTAGATGTACCGTTAAAAGCGGATGTATCATTTGGTGAGACTTGGTACGATGCGAAATAAGGAGAGAGAACATGCCTGAATTACCTGAGGTTGAAACGGTTAGCAGAACGTTACGGCAATTAGTTATAGGAAAAACGATTGCTTCGGTTGATGTATTGTGGGCTAATATTATAAAAAGACCTGATGATGTCGAGCAATTTAAGCTAGAATTAATCGGACAAACGATTCATGAAGTAAATCGTCGCGGGAAATTTCTCATTTTTGTATTAGACGATGTGACGATGGTTTCGCACTTGCGAATGGAAGGGCGTTATGGGCTCTTTCAAAAAGGTGAGGAGCTAATTGCTCATACTCATGTCGTCTTCTCCTTTACCGATGGAACCGAGCTGCGATATCAAGATGTTCGAAAGTTTGGAACGATGCATATTTTTAAAAAAGGAACAGAAGAACAGACGATGCCTTTATCTCAACTTGGGGTTGAACCGTTTTCTGATTCTTATACAATTGAACTTATGCAACAATCGTTTCAAAAAACAACACGAAACATTAAGGTCGTTCTGTTAGACCAAAAAACAGTCGTCGGTCTAGGGAACATCTATGTTGATGAGGCTCTCTTTAAAGCGGGCATTCATCCTGAGCGAGCTGCGTCCTCTTTGACAGTAGATGAATTAACACGATTACATCAAGCCATTGTAACCACACTACAGCGTGCAGTTGAACTTGGTGGAAGTTCGATTAAGTCATATGTGAACGGTCAAGGTGAAATGGGAATGTTTCAGCAACAATTAACGGTTTACGGACGAAAGGGCGAACCTTGTACAAAGTGCGGGCGAGAAATTACAAAAACTGTAGTAGGAGGACGGGGAACGCACTTCTGCATCAACTGTCAAAAATAAAGTACCATTGGATAGGCTCCTGCCATATACTATCTTATGTTTGAAATGGAAGGAGCTTATCAAGATGGTTGAGATTCTCTCCTTATTGGCTATCGCACTTGCTGTAAGTCTTGACAGCTTTGGTGTTGGCTTAACATATGGATTACGAAAAATGATGTTGCCTTGGCGATCACTGCTATTTATTGCAGGTTGTTCTGCAACATCCATTTTGGTTGCGATGTTTTTTGGTACCATTATTCAAACGTATTTGTCTCCAAGTGTGGCAGAATCACTAGGTGGGATCATTCTAATTTTGATAGGGGCATGGGCTTTGTACCAAGTGTATCGTCCTGCCAAAAATACGGTGAAGACAGAGGATGACGAGATCATCCTTAATTTTGAAATTAGAGTCTTAGGTGTTGTGATCCGCATTTTACGAAAGCCTATGGTAGCAGATATTGATAACTCAGGAACAATTACGGGGCGTGAGGCTTTTTTACTTGGAGTGGCTCTATCGTTAGATGCATTCGGGGCAGGTATTGGAGCCGCATTAATTGGCTTTTCTCCAATTTTGATGGCTATTAGTGTTGCGACGATGAGTGCATTATTTGTTACATTAGGAATGAAGAGTGGCAATCGCTTTGCAGATTCAGGTTGGGTCAAGAAGTTTTCTTTTATTCCAGGTCTTTTATTAATGGTGATAGGAATATTCAGTCTGTAGAGGTTGTTTTAAAGGAAGTGATAACATGTTCATTGGATTAACGGGAGGAATTGCTAGTGGAAAGTCGACTGTAAGCAAGATGATACAGTCTAAGGGTATTCCTGTCATTGATGCTGATAAAATTGCACGTGAAGTTGTGGAGCCAGGTACAAAGGCTCTACGGGCAATTATTGATCATTTTGGGGAGGATGTTGTAAACCAAGATGGAACGTTAGCTCGAAAAAAATTAGGTTCTATTATTTTTGAACATCCGAAGGAACGTGAAGTATTAAATCAAATTGTCCACCCAGCTGTGCGAAATCGGATGAACGAATTAAAGACGCAGTTGCTAGATGAGGGTGCAAGAACGATTGTATATGATATTCCACTATTATTTGAAAGCAATTTGTTTCACTTAGTTGAGAAAGTATTACTTGTGTATGTGGATGAAGAAATACAGTTATCTAGGCTTATTGAACGAGATCAAGCAGGGATAGAAGATGCAAAACAGCGGATTGCTTCACAAATGTTATTGCGAGATAAACGGTCAAAAGCAGATGCCGTTATTGATAATTCATTTACTCTAGAAGAAACGAAAAAGCAACTTGATTCTATTTTAAATAAGTGGTCTATTGAAAAGTGATCTATATAATTCTGATTTTTAACTTATTTCAGTTGAAAAGAAGAATTACTATAGGCGCTTTTTTTATTTTTGCCTTTTTCAGAGAAAAACAATGTCCTTAAACGCGAAATATGTTATACTATTAATGAGAAAAAGGATAATAAGTATATCTTTTATTGTGGGAGGGGTTATTCTAATGAAGGCGAAAGTTGCAATAAATGGTTTTGGTCGTATTGGACGTATGGTATTTAGAAAAGCAATGCAAGAAGGAAAGGTCGACATTGTTGCGATCAATGCAAGCTACCCTGCTGAGACATTAGCTCATTTAATCAAGTATGACAGTATACATGGTGCATTTGATCTAGCAGTTGAGGCAAAAAAGAATGCTCTTTTCATAGATGGGAAGGAAGTATTGCTTTTCCAATCACGAGACCCTAAGGAACTCCCATGGGCAAAGTTAGGGATCGATATTGTAATTGAAGCAACAGGAAAATTCAAATCAAAAGAGACAGCGAGTTATCACCTTGAAGCAGGTGCTAAAAAAGTTGTGATCACAGCTCCGGGCAAAGGGGAAGACTTAACGATTGTAATGGGTGTAAATGATGGCGATTACATCAATGAAGAACATCATATTCTTTCTAATGCTTCATGCACGACAAATTGTCTAGCTCCAGTGGCAAAAGTAATTGATGAACAGTTTGGTATTGAAAGTGGTTTAATGACAACCGTTCATGCTTATACAAATGATCAAAAAAATATTGATAATCCACATAAAGATTTACGAAGAGCAAGAGCATGCGGGCAATCGATCATTCCAACTTCGACAGGAGCAGCTAAAGCAATCGCAAAAGTACTTCCGCAACTAGAAGGAAAGTTAAATGGAATGGCTTTACGGGTACCAACACCGAATGTCTCACTCGTTGACTTTGTTGTCAATGTGAAAAAGGATGTTACAGCAGAAGAGATTAACCGTGCGCTTGAATTGGCTTCTAATCATTCGTTAAAAGGAGTTCTTGGTTTTACACGTGAGCCACTTGTATCAATCGATTTTAATGGGAATGAACATTCTTCAATCATTGACGGGTTATCTACAATGGTCATGAATAATCGACAAGTCAAAGTACTAGCATGGTACGATAATGAGTGGGGCTATTCTTGTCGAGTGGTTGACATGATGAATCTTATAGCTAATAAGTTATATGACACGAGTAAAATTCACTCAGCTTCGTAAACGAATTTAAAGAAGATAAAGACATGTGAAGCGTGAGATGACTCTCACGCTTTTTATATGTTGAACATTATTTAAAACAAAACGAAAAGCAATGGTAGTCTTTGAATAGTGTTTGTTGCGTTGTGACTCTAAAACCTATTTTTGTTCGTTCGATAACAAAAGTTTGGTTACAACAGAAGAAGGGTAAAAGTTCGTAGATGCAAAAAACTGTGAAAATAAATAAAATGAAATTTAAAACTTTTTTAGTACGGTGTAGGTAAGAGTACCATTGAACGACCTTATACTTGCGCACTTAAGAAAAAGGCTATGATCCTTTATATAAGTTGTCCAAAAAAGTTTCTAGGAACTGTTGCAATCAAATTGTAAACAAAGTATACTGATTTTCGTGAACTTCAATTAAAGCAAATCAGGATTTGTTTTTTTGCAGTAAGGGTTAGGACCTCTTGGACTAACTTTCCCCCGTGTAATAAAACTTTCCTACATGCTTGAGAAGGCATGAATTTTTTGTAAAGGGGGATTCAACTTATGGACACTATGGGTCGTCACGTAATTTCAGAATTATGGGGATGTAACGTGGAGAAGTTGAATAATATGAACTTTATTGAACAAGTATTTGTTGATGCTGCGTTAAAGTCAGGAGCTGAGGTACGAGAGGTTGCTTTTCACAAGTTTGCTCCTCATGGAGTAAGCGGGGTTGTGATTATCTCAGAATCTCATTTAACGATTCACAGCTTCCCTGAACACGGCTATGCAAGTATTGATGTTTATACTTGTGGTGACCTAGATCCGAATATTGCTGCCAATTACATCGCAGAACAATTAAGTGCTACATCAAGCGAAGTTATTGAAGTACCTAGAGGTATGGGACCAGTGGAAATTCAGAATTCAAAAGTTCAAGCGTATAACTAAAAATTTAGAGGTTGACTATACAAGTATCTATTTTTTGGCATTTATTATTATGAGACCAAGGTTTTATATAAAAATGTTGATAGAACCAGATGCTTAAAGGTCAGCCTCTTTTTGTGTCATTTTTTTGTATATTTTCACTTTAAAAAATGTCAGTATGATATGATATACATATACGAAAACGGATGAAGGACTGACAAAAAGAGTTCGTGCACCTTCCAATAGGTGAGTATCTTGTCAGACCTCTTTCTATATCATAAAATAAATGTAAGGAAAATGAACGAATGAGTACGTTACGAAAGTGGAGATGATCTAATGATATGTCCTGCTTGTTATCACAATGGAACTCGAGTACTTGATTCAAGACCTAGCCATGAGGGACGTTCTATTCGTCGTAGGAGAGAATGTGAAGAATGTAGTCATCGCTTTACGACGTTTGAAATGGTAGAAGAAATTCCTTTAATTGTCGTAAAGAAAGATGGTACTCGTCAAGAATTTACTCGAGAAAAGATTCTACGTGGATTAATTCGAGCATGTGAAAAGAGACCTGTTCCATTAGAAACCCTTGAAAAAATTGTGAATGGGGTTGAGCGAGAGCTACGTGGATTAGGGAAAAATGAAGTAAATAGTCAAGATGTTGGTGAGCTTGTAATGGAAAGGCTAGCAGATATTGATGATGTTGCATATGTAAGGTTTGCTTCTGTTTATCGTCAATTTAAGGATATTAATGTATTTATAAAAGAATTAACGGAACTAATGAATAAGAATTAGTAAATAATAGAGCTTAAGCGATCATCGCTGCAAGCTCTTTTTACATGAAGAAATGATTAAAAAAGGGTTGTGTTTACCTTTGAGAGTAACTAACAATGAGTGTAGCAAACATGATTTAAGCTAGCTCAGCGTTGTTTTTTCTTAGAGAAGTAAGAGCCATTTTAACTCAAACTTGATTAGAGAAAGAAAAGGGATTGTGGAGGTGAGGAGTAGTGACATGGCATTGGAAAGAATTGCTACCTGTTGATCGTTTTTCTGTTCGGACAAGTAATCATATAACAGATATTGACCGTATTACATTAACTTTGCTATATCAACCACTTACAGGTGCTATGGCTCATAGCCTGTATGTGACAATGCTGTCACAGTTAGAACATGATCAATACTGGAGTAGTGAACAAACGCATAGACAACTGATGTTACTCTTAGGTGTTCCACTTGAGGTCATATATGAGGAACGGAAAAAGCTTGAAGGTATCGGACTATTAAAAACGTTTAAACGTAAGGATGAAAGTGGAGGAGCAAGTTATTTATATGAATTGCAAGCTCCTATGACTCCGAAAGAATTTTTCGAAAATGATGTTCTTAGTGTGTATCTTTTTAACCGACTTGGGAAAACGCACTATCGTCAATTGCGCGAACGCTTTACGCTTGATAAGCTTGATCTCGAACAGTATCAAGAAATGACATATGCCTTTGACGAAGTGTACGTATCATTGCATCATTCAGAGATGGTATCAAACCTCCAATCAGAAACAGGAAATGCTTTAAAGATGGAGCGTGATCAAGAACTGATTCGAACGAATGATCCAAATGAATTTATTTTTCAACAATTTGATTTTGACCTTCTCGAAAAAAGCTTATCGACGTTTATTGTGCCTGCAGACGTTTTAACAGTTGACGTAAGAAAAACGATAAGTAGGCTTGCGTTTGTGTACAAGATCGAACCGCTTGAAATGAGTAGTATCGTCCAACAAGCCCTACTACATGATGATAAGTTAGATCTAAATGAATTAAGAAAAAAAACACAAGAGTGGTATAAAGTTGAACATGGGAACGAACCACCAGGTTTAGGGTTGCAAAAGCAACCCGTGAAATATCAGACGATGATTGGAAAAGAACCTGAGACAGAAGAGGAACGTACGGTTAAGTTCTATGAGACAACTGCTCCTCTAACACTACTTGAAATCCGCTCAGAAGGTTCTAAGGTTCCTGTAGCGGATGTGAAGATTATTGAGTCGTTACTTATTGATCATCAGTTGCTTCCTGGAGTTGCAAATGTCTTGCTTGAATTTATGCTCTATAGCCAAGATATGAAATTATCAAAGGCTTTAATTGATAAGATTGCTGGTCACTGGTCTAGGAAAAAAGTAAAGACGGTGAAGGAAGCCATGCAACTAGCTCAGCAGGAGCAGCGGAAGTCAAAAGAAATAGCTAATAAAGGAAAAGCTCCTTCAAAGAAGGGAACAGGGCTACGAAAACAACAACAGAAGCGAGATAAACTGCCAAAATGGTTGGTAGCAGATAAAGAAAACAATATAGTTGAAGGGCCTTCACAAAAACAAGCAGAATCGCAAAAAATAGATCCTAATCATACTGAAAAGAGTTTTGAACAAATGCTCGAGGAACTGCGAAAAAGCAAAGTAGAGAAAGGGGAGGGATAAGCATGGAATCCATTCAATCAGCGTTAAAACAATGGACGAAAGATAATAAGCTTGAACAACGATTACATGACGCTAGAAAAGCATTATTAGCTGATCCGTTAGTAAATAAAGCTCTTGAAAATGTATCTGCAACCGACGAGATTCTTGATCAAGGCTTAATTAAATTATATGAATTTCAAAACGAGCGTCAAAATTGTGAGAACTGTCCTGGTTTAGTAGCTTGTCCGAATATGATGAAAGGGTACCATCCAGAAATCATCCTTACAAGAAGAGTAATCGATCTAGAGTATCATTCTTGTTCATTAAAGAAAAAGGAAGAAGATGCCCGTAAACAACGTCAGCTCATTAAATCGCTATATGTTCCAAAGGACATACTAGATGCTAAATTCGAGAAGTTAGATCGGGATCAGGATCGTGAAGAGGCTAGTCGCAAAGCATTAGCCTTTGCTGTAAATGCAATGCCTGGAAGTGATGGACAAGGACTGTATTTTTATGGTCGTTTTGGTGTAGGGAAAACACATCTTATGGGTGCCGTTGCAAATGAGTTACGTGATCGAAATATTGAATCCTATATTGTGTACACACCAGATTTCTTTAGAGAAATGAAGCAATCAATAGGAGATGGTACATTTCAAGAAAAAATAGATATGGTGAAACGAGCGCAAGTCCTTATTCTAGATGACATTGGCGCAGAAACAATTTCGGGCTGGATAAGGGATGATGTATTAGGAGCTATTTTGCAACATCGTATGCTTGAAAAGCTGCCGACCCTGTTTACATCTAATTATGATTACGATGAACTTGAAGAGCACTTAGCTTATTCGGAACGTGGTGGGATTGAAGAATTAAAAGCAAAACGAATTATGGAGAGAATTAAGCACTTTACGACGTTTGTGACAGTTGAAGGAGCAAATCGTCGCTCAAGGTAGTGTTTTTGAAGTTTCTTCCAAAAGCAGAGAGATTACTTTGCGCATAGAGATTACTATGATAGGATGAAAGTATCATATATTGATTATTGTGGAGGGTACAACATGAGCATTGATGCTATATTAGAACGTGCGGTAAATGGTGAACGATTGTCAATGGATGATGCCGTTGCTCTATATGAAAGTGATGAAGTTGAAAAAATGGGGGAAGCTGCCAATAAAATTATGTTGAAATGGCATCCTGAACCGATTACAACATTTGTTATTGGTCGTAATGTAAACTACACGAATTTTTGTGATACGTATTGCCGTTTTTGCGCGTTTTATCGTGCTCCAGGACATAAAGAAGGGTATGTTCTGAAAGATGAAGAAATCTTTCAGAAAATAGAAGAAACACTTGCCGTTAATGGTACCGAGATTTTAATGCAAGGTGGAACGAATCCAGACTTGCCACTTAGTTATTATACAGATTTACTTAGAGAAATTAAAAAGCGTTATCCGACTATTTGGATGCACTCTTTTTCCCCGGCGGAGATTTGGAAGATTGCTGAAGTTTCCGGACTATCTGTTGAGGAAGTATTGCGTGATTTGCACGCGGCTGGTCTAGATAGTATGCCTGGTGGTGGTGCTGAGATTCTAACTGAAGAAACGCGTCTTCGTGTCAGTCGGTTGAAAATTACATGGGAGCAATGGATTGAATCTATGAAAGCAGCAAAACGTGTCGGTATGCATGGATCAGCTACGATGGTTATTGGATTTGGTGAATCATTTGAAGAACGCGCCACTCATTTGCAGCGAGTTCGTGATGCACAAGATGAAACAGAATGTTTTTCAGCTTATATTTCATGGTTATTCCAACCTGAAAATACAGGAATGTATAAAACAAAGAAGCTTACATCTCGTGATTATTTAAAAAATGTTGCGATCTCAAGACTTTTTCTAGATAACATTCCAAACTTCCAGTCATCATGGGTGACAATGGGGCCTGAGGTTGGGAAGTTATCACTTCAGTACGGTTGTAATGATTTTGGCAGTACGATGATGGAGGAAAATGTTGTCTCTGCTGCAGGAACGACTCATAAAGTAAACACAAATGAAATTCTACGTTTGATTCGTGAAGCTGGTAAGATACCTGCACAACGTGATACAAAATACGGGATCTTGCGCGTATTCGATGGTGAAGAAACAGCAGAGAAAGATTTTATCATGCAAAACTAAGTCCGTGATTAGTTAGGGTCTGACCTCATAGTAGGGGCAGACCCTTTTTGTGTTGATTAAAGATAGCTGTTGCGACAGGAATTCGTAGAGTAGAGGCCAAAATCAGAGCAGGGAAGACTGGAATCGGAACAAAAAAGAATGGGAAAGAGCTTGTGATCAAGAACTCACTCAAAGATTACTAGTGTCTTAGTTGAAAATTCATTTTCTAATCATGTTTTTTGAAACCGAACATAGGATGAAAGTAGAGCCTGTCTGAAATGGACGACGAGAATGATATGCCCATAGAGGTGTTTGTTATATGTAAGGGGGAGTAGGCGTTGATAGCAATCCATTTTGAACAAGAACATGATTGCAAACAGTTGTTTTCTCAGCTGACCCAGTATATGCAAAAGTACGCTGCGTACGGCTTAGGTGGAGTCGTGAGGGCAGAAGGCGATGATACGATTATTCTCAACTATGAACACAAGTATATTAATTTCTATGATTCGTTTCATCCTTTGCTGTCGTCGGTTTTAACTGATTATGTTATTAGTACGAAAGAAGATGAGTGGTTATTAGATATTATTGAAAATATGTTTTATTTTACGGATGAACAAGAGCAGGCGCAGATTTTAACAGTTGCACGTTCGATTTTAGAAGGGGACCGTAATGATTTACCCCAAATGAAACCATTTTTCAATCGTCGAGAATTTATTTATCATGCTTTTTCTAAACATTTAGAAGAGGAGACGACGTTTTATTACGAACCATTTCTCACATTTCGATTGCGTGATTATGGGGAAATGCTGATTGACTGTGTGGAGATTGCTATTGATGAGTATATGCTTGAACAAGAGTATCAAAATATGATTGAGGACTTTCGTCAATTTGTTCAATCGAAACGTTCGAAGCTTGATATGGTATATGTTGTTCACGATGGATCGTTTACTTTTTATGATGACCATTTCCGAAGAATGACTCGAGAAGAACTGCTCTTTCATTTACAAGATGATTTGGTGTTTGAACAAGAAGTCGATGTTGAGGATATGGTCATAAGTCCACTTGTTAGTATGGTGCCTAACCGTGTACATGTCTTTTCAGATGACCCAGATCATGGGGTCATTCTATCGATTCAAGCTATTTTTCAAGAGAGAATGAAACTGTTTCCACTAAAAGCATATGAACAGGAATGGAGTTAACTTTCGATTGCCTCTTGATTTTCCGAACAAGCCTCCCTATAATACTACATATCATAGTCAAACAAATAAGAGTATTGATGAGGACACGAGGCGCTCGTATCGGTTGTCAGAGAGGGGAGCATATGCTGAGAGCTTCCTAACTAGAATGGCGTTCTTACCACCTCTGAACTGCGGCAGGGAAACATTCGCATGGACTATCTGACGCCGGTCGACAGCCGTTATGTTGTATCTTGAGGAGACCGATTCATATGAGTCAGTCTTGAACAAGGGTGGAACCACGAACTACACTCGTCCCTTCTGTATAGAGGGATGGGTGTTTTTTTATATGAGGTTGTTTCCTTAAAAGAACAATCTCGAAGTAATGAGCGCAGCCATTGCAAATTTTGCTAAATCGTATCTAGAAAGAAGGAGTGGACAGTATGGTCGATCTAAAAATTACATTTCCAGATGGAGCAGTCAAGGAGTTTCCAAGTGGAACAACAACAGAAGACATTGCAGCATCAATTAGTCCAGGATTAAAAAAGAAGGCAATTGCTGGTAAATTAAATGATACATTGCTTGATCTACGCACGCCAATTACGGAAGATGGGACAATTGCGATTGTTATGCCTGATTCTGAAGAAGCTTTAGAAATCGTTCGTCACAGTACAGCTCACGTAATGGCTCAAGCGATTAAGCGTCTTTATAAAAATGTTAAATTAGGGGTAGGACCTGTGATTGAAGGTGGATTCTATTACGACATTGATTCAGAAGAGTCGCTTACACCAGAAGACCTGCCAAAGATTGAAAAAGAAATGAAACGTATCATCTCTGAAAACCTTGAAGTAAAACGTATGGAAGTTTCTCGTGAAGAGGCAATCAATCAATACAAAGAACTAGGGGACGAGTATAAGCTTGAGTTAATTGAAGCTATCCCAGAAGGAGAAATGTTAACGATTTATGAGCAAGGTGAATTCTTTGATTTATGTCGCGGAGTTCATATTCCTTCAACTAACAAAATTAAGGAATTCAAGCTTTTAAGCTTAGCAGGTGCTTATTGGCGTGGAGATAGCAAAAATAAAATGCTACAACGTATATACGGAACTGCCTTCTTTAATAAAGATGATTTAAAAGAGCATCTTCATCTGCTTGAAGAAGCAAAGGAACGTGACCACCGTAAGCTTGGAAAAGAGCTTGGCATTTTTGCTCTTTCGCAAAAAGTAGGACAAGGTCTGCCTCTTTGGTTACCCAAAGGAGCAACAGTTCGTCGGATTATTGAACGTTACATAGTTGATAAAGAAGAAAGACTTGGTTATCAACATGTGTACACTCCTATCTTAGGTAGCTCTGAACTATACAAAACATCAGGACACTGGGATCATTATAAAGACGATATGTTCCCTGTTATGGAACGTGATAATGAAGAGTTTGTTCTACGTCCGATGAACTGTCCACATCATATGATGGTGTATAAGCAAGACATGCGGAGTTATCGTCAATTGCCGCTTCGAATTGCAGAACTTGGCATGATGCATCGATATGAAATGTCTGGAGCGGTATCTGGACTTCAACGTGTACGCGGTATGACGCTAAATGATGCTCATATTTTCTGTCGTCCTGATCAAATTAAAGATGAATTTTTACGTGTCGTTCGTCTTATTCAAGAGGTTTATAATGACTTTGGAATTGATAAATATAAGTTCCGTCTGTCTTATCGTGATCCTGAAGATACAGAAAAGTATTTTGATGATGATGAAATGTGGAATAAGGCTCAAAGCATGCTTAAGGATGCGATGAATGAACTCGAGGGCATTGAGTACTTTGAAGCAGAAGGCGAGGCAGCATTCTACGGTCCAAAGCTTGACGTGCAAGTTAAAACGGCTCTTGGGAAAGAGGAAACTCTTTCAACTGTACAATTAGACTTCTTATTACCTGAACGTTTTGACTTAACATACGTTGGTGAAGATGGACAGCAACATCGTCCAGTTGTTGTTCACCGTGGAGTTGTTTCAACAATGGAGCGTTTTGTCGCGTTCTTGCTTGAAGAATATAAAGGGGCATTTCCAACATGGTTAGCGCCGATTCAAGCGCAAATTATTCCTGTTTCAAATGATGTTCATCTAGATTACGCTAAGAAGGTACAAGAGAGTTTACAACAGGTTGGTGTACGGGTAGAAATTGATGAACGTGATGAAAAATTAGGCTATAAAATCCGTGAAGCGCAAATGCAGAAGATCCCTTATATGCTTGTACTCGGGGACAAAGAAAGGGAAGCTTCAACTGTTAATATTCGAAAATATGGAGAGCAAGATTCAGTATCTGTTTCTTTAGATGAATTTGTAGAGCAGATGAAGTTAGAAGCACGCAAATAAAATAGCAACCATAAAGAGGGAACTCAAAAAGGTGAAAACTAACCTTTTTGAGTTCCCTCTTAAAATAGTCATTGCAATCATAGACATTTGCGGTTAGAATAATGAAGTCGGCCACTAAAGAGTTGACGCCTTTCACTGGTTATGATATAGTCATTTAGTAAACAATTTAACATTGGAAACAAAGCAAGCAGAAGCGCCCGCTTCTCACCTGATTGACGCATTAGCAGTTTACAGGTATAATCAGTTTCATTTTAACAAATGGACAAAGTGTGGGCGTATTGCGCCTACACTTTTTTTGTACTTGAATGAAGCATAAAAGCTATTTTTATTAAACGTGGAAATGGCCATGCGATAATTTTGCTTTGATTCGTTAAAATCCTTTGGAGGTGGCTCATTATTAGTAAAGACATGTTGGTCAATGAAGGGATTCGTGCACGTGAAGTACGTCTTATTGGAGCAAACGGCGATCAAGTCGGCGTTAAGTCTAAACAAGAAGCACTTGAAATGGCACAAAACGTCAACCTTGACTTAGTATGTGTTGCTCCAACTGCGAAACCGCCTGTGTGTCGTATCATGGACTACGGAAAATTCCGTTATGAGCAACAAAAGAAAGATAAAGAAGCTCGTAAGAAACAAAAGATTATCAACGTGAAAGAGGTTCGTCTGAGCCCGAACATCGAGGATAATGACTTTAATACGAAGCTTCGTAATGCTCGAAAATTCCTTGAAAAAGGAGATAAAGTAAAAGCAGCGATCCGCTTTCGTGGACGTGCCATTACTCACTCTCAAATTGGACGGAAAGTATTAGAGCGTCTTGCAAAAGACTGTGAAGATATTGCATCGGTTGAATCAATGCCTAAGATGGAAGGACGTAGCATGTTCCTTATCTTAGCTCCTAAAGCTGAGAAGTAATATCTTTAGCTCGAACAAGATTAAAGGAGGACCTGAGTTATGCCAAAAATGAAAACTCACCGTGGAGCTGCTAAGCGTTTCAAGAAGACTGGATCTGGAAAGCTTAAGCGTTCACACGCATTTACTAGTCACTTATTCGGTAACAAGTCAACAAAACAAAAGCGTAAGCTACGCAAAGCTGGAATGGTTCATTCTGGTGACTTCAAACGCATTCGTCAAATGTTAACGTACAAAAAATAATTGATTTCGTTTTGAAAGAAAAAGGAGGGAACTTCGATGCCAAGAGTAAAAGGCGGTTATGTCGCTCGTCGTCGTCGCAAGAAGGTATTAAAGTTAGCTAAAGGGTATTACGGTTCTAAACATACATTATTTAAATCAGCGCAAGGACAGGTAATGAAGTCTTTACTATACGCTTACCGCGACCGTCGCAACAAGAAACGTGACTTCCGGAAGCTATGGATTACTCGTATCAATGCAGCTGCACGTATAAACGGTCTTTCTTACAGCCGTTTCATGCACGGTTTAAAGCTTGCTGATATCAATGTTAATCGTAAAATGCTTGCAGAACTTGCAATCACTGACGAAAAGTCATTTGCACAACTTGCTGAAAAAGCAAAAGCAAGCCTAAATGCATAAAATAAAAAGCGCGACTTATGTCGCGTTTTTTTTATTTGGAAAAGGTGCTTTACAACTGCTCGTAGGTCTTTCATGCAGCTTTCTCAATACAATAATAAAAGAAGTTCTCGAACTCACGCCACTTCAAAGTAAGTTTGTGCTATTCTAAAAGCACAGATATAGAAACTGTTTGTGAATGTACATTTGCCAAGAAGCAACCTACTTAAGAATCGAATGCAACAGGTAAAGGTGGGTTACGCCCCAAATAGTGTTAGCGATTACAGTTGGGAGGTGTCAATTATAATCCTAATTATCTACTTTATTATCATAAATCTACTAGCTTTTTTTATAATGAGAATGGACAAGACACGAGCAAAACGACGTGAGAGAAGAGTACCGGAACGAACCTTATTTATGTTAGCGATATTCGGTGGGAGTCTGGGGATATTTGCTGGAATGAAATCATTTCGACATAAAACAAAGCATAAAAGCTTTGCAATAGGGATCCCGTTTATTTTTTTAACTCAATTAGCTGTAGTCGTCTTCATCTTACCGTAGATCTAAGCATAGATTAGAGAGAGGGGGACTTGAAATGGAGGAGTTATTAGAACGTTCATTCCAATTTATTGAACAAAGTGGTTGGTTTGCTCCGTTATTTTTTGTTTTGCTCCACGTCTTTAGACAAGTACTTTTCATCCCAGTTTTGCTTATTTGCTTACTAGGAGGCTACTTGTTCGGAACGATTTACGGATCGCTTTATTCAATTATTGGTCTTACTGCTCTAAGTGTTGTCTTTTATGGACTAATTCATATTCTTCCTAGCATGAAAGATAAACTTACTGCGCTGAAACAACGATTTTTAAAAGACAAACATCAGTTGACGTTGCCGCAAATGATGATTATGAGGCTGATGCCATTTATTCATTTTCATCTAGTTTCATTATATTTAATTGAATCGACAAGGAATGTAAAAGACTATACGAAATATTCGTTTCTTGTAAGCATCCCTCCAGCTGTTGTCTATACAGCATTTGGAGACATGATTCATGAACTACCACTAGCTGGTACGGTTGTCTTTGCAGTATTTTTAGCTGTTTTGTTTCTCTTCTTCCGAAAGAAACGAACAAATATTAGATGGAATGACTTTTTCTCACCCAAAAATTCATAAAAGAGGTAGTTCAAAAAGGGTGAATTTTCCCTTTTTGAACTACCTCTTATTTTCGAAATAACTCTTTTATTGGACTTTTCCATTCGAGTTTAGCGTTCGGATAGCGTAAATGGATATCATCTGCAATAAATTGAAAGTCTTCCTTGCTCAAACCAGTTAACTGATCTGTATGCTTCGCCCATACATAAATCGAAACAATTTCAAAAGACTGCTCCGTTGTCCCTAAATACTTTTCTCCCTCGAACATGACTCCTTTGTATGTCATAAGAAAATTTTTACGTACATCTTTGTCATCATCATAGAAATAAAATTGTTTGCGATCATGAGCTTGTTCTAATTTACGCCGAGGATGGAATAAGTATTTAAAAGCCGTGTAAGCAAGTACAATAAGAGCGACTAATAGTAATAATCGAAATAAAATCACCATAATATTGAAGCCTCCTTATGAGGTAACTAGTGTTCGATTTAGTTAACTTGATTTTGACATAGTTTTATAAAAAAAGTAAAGCTTCCTACTATGTATTACGAATAAGTCATCGTTTGGTTGCGTGTTTTCATAAAAAAATTGTTATAATTACTATGTAAAGGAGTGACCAAATGGATATTCAAGGATTATTTGCGATTCAGAAACAGCTAAATGACCGAATTGTACAAGAGCATCAACTAAATGAACAAGATTTATTTAAAGAAAAACTGCTTGCTTTTCTAGTGGAAGTAGGAGAACTTGCTAATGAAACGAGATGCTTCAAATACTGGAGTCGGAAATCTTCATCAGAACGTACTGTTATTTTGGAAGAGTATGTAGATGGTTTGCATTTTGTGTTAACGCTAGGGTTATCACTCGGTTTTGAGAATATCAAGCTGAAAGAAAATGACAGCTATCAACAGTCGGTAACAGAGCAGTTTCTTACAATTATGCAACAAACACATCAACTTGATTTAAATCGTACGTTAGACAAGTATCAACAATTGGCTGATTCATTTTTCGTATTAGGACAACTGCTTGGTTTTTCTCATAAAGAAATAGAAAGATCATATCTACAGAAAAATAAAGTGAATCATCAACGCCAAGATGCAGGATACTAATAGAATTAGTCAGTTCATTTGAGTGGTGAAATCATTTTTTGTATACTAAAAGTAAGGAAGATATTGGAGGAGGGCATACATAATGACAAAACTTGATGAACGTTTACAAATGTTAAAAGACTTAACAGATGCTAATGGGGTTCCAGGGAATGAACGCGAAGCTCGTGAGGTTATGTCGAAATACATTTCACCATTTGCTGATGAAGTAACAACAGATAAGCTAGGAAGTCTTGTTGCGAGGAAAACGGGGACGGCTGACGGTCCTAAAATCATGGTTGCTGGTCACTTAGATGAAATAGGCTTTATGGTAACAAGTATTGATGAAAAAGGGTTCTTACGCTTCCAAACAGTTGGTGGTTGGTGGGAGCAAGTAATGCTTGCTCAACGTGTGACAATTATGACGAAAAAAGGTAATGTCCCAGGTGTAATTGGGTCAAAACCACCTCATATTCTAGCTCCTGAAGCACGTAAAAAGCCGGTTGATAAAAAAGATATGTTTATTGATATTGGCGCTACAAGCAAAGAAGAAGCAGTTGAATTTGGAGTGCGTCCTGGTGACTCCGTTGTTCCTGTTTGTGAGTTTACCGTGATGAAAAATGAAAAACTTTTAATGGCTAAAGCGTGGGATAACCGTATTGGTTGTGCCATTGCAATTGATGTATTACGTGAGTTACAAGGAGTCGATCATCCGAACACAGTTTATGGAGTTGGAACGGTTCAAGAAGAGGTAGGCCTTCGCGGAGCACGTACGTCTGCTCATTTGATTCAACCAGATATTGGATTTGGAGTCGATGTAGGAATTGCAGGCGATACACCTGGTATTACCGAGAAAGAAGCACTTGCCAAAATGGGAGAGGGACCACAAATCGTTCTATACGATGCATCGATGATTTCCCATAAAGGATTACGTGAGTTTGTCACAGACACTGCAGATGAACATAATATCCCTTACCAATTTGATTCAATGGCAGGAGGGGGAACAGACTCCGGTGCTATACACTTAACAGCAAATGGAGTACCAGCATTATCAATCACGGTTGCAACACGGTACATTCATACTCATGCAGCAATGTTACATCGTGATGATTATGAAAATACAGTAAAGCTGATTGTCGAAGTGATTAAAAAACTCGACAAAGAAACAGTTGAAAAGATTACGTTTGATCTATCTTGATAGTTGGTATCATGTAATGAAAAAAGATAACTCAGACTTATCTGAGTTATCTTTTTTATGAGCTTCACTTAAAAACGTAACGTCCCCTGTATCTTTCATGTTGGCCATACAAAGTTTTGTATTAATAGCTGATTCATCGTATAAAAAAGAATGAATGCACGCGATTTAAAGAGTTCAGGACTAACAAAAAAAGCATGACTAGCGCTTTCCCACTAATCATGCATTCTTTAATTATTGTAAACCTTGACTAATTTGCTGGCAAACTTCATCTTTTTGTTGTTCATTCGCATTCTTCCAGAACACTTCAAACATAACACCTAAACCAGGAAGCATCTTTTCTTCGCCTCTTTGAACGGCATCAACAATCGTTGCTTCCACTTCTTGTTCTGAATTTCCTTGAATGTTGGACATAATCGCCCCACGTAAATTAAATCCCATATTGAAACACTCCTTTTTTGAAGGTAATAATGAATCTATTTATAGTATGCATCAGCATGGACTAGATTATGACGAAAAAAATGGGTATGATGGATGAAATGAGAAAGAAGTGTCAAAGGAGTAGAACATGAAACGAATTGACTCAGTAAAAAATGAACATGTAAAACGTTGGAAAAAATTACATACAAAAAAAGGCAGAGAGACATCGAGTCGATTTCTTATTGAAGGCTATCATCTTGTAGAAGAAGCGATCAAGGCAAAGATGGTCGTAGAATATATATTAATGACAGAAGAGGTCGTTCTACCATCTACATTATCTGTACAAGATCAAGACGTCATTCTTATTAGCGACCAAGTAATGAAGGAACTTTCTGAAACTGAGACTCCCCAAGGAATTGTAGCTATTTGTGTAATCCCTACTGTACCTAAAGTGGACAGCTTAGAAGGTCGATACTTGTTATTGGATCGGATTCAAGATCCAGGAAATCTCGGGACGATGATTCGTACGGCAGATGCTGCAGGGATGACGGGGGTTATTCTAGGTGAAGGAAGTGTCGATGTATTCAATAGCAAAGCGATTCGTGCCTCTCAAGGGTCCATTTTTAACCTTCCAGTCGTAAAAGGTGATTTAGAGACATGGATTGAAACATTTAAACAAGCTTCAATTCCTGTATTTGGAACGTCCCTTGAAGGAGCAAGCTCCTACTCGGCCATTGAGCCACAAGCTCAATTTGCTTTGATTATGGGAAATGAAGGCGAAGGTGTAGCCAAATCATTACTTGAAATTACGGATCAAAATATTTACATTCCGATTCACGGTCATGCTGAATCATTAAATGTTGCTGTAGCAGCGGGGATTTTACTGTATTATTTAAGAGGATAAGCAGAAAGAAGGTTGCATCACGAAACTATATTCACTATAATAAATAAATCAACCGTATATAGTGAAATGCAAAGAAAGAGAGTAGTATGCCTTTAGCCACCATTCAGGGAGAAAATGCCTTAGACTGAAAGCATTTTTATGGAAGGAAAGACAGAATTCACTCTGGAGCAGACACTGGACCACAAGTGAACCTTGTGAAGGTGTTCCGGTTTCGACCGTTACAGCAATGAAGATAATGAGGGCACCCCCCTCATTAATAAGGGTGGTACCACGAGTCTTCGTCCCTTTTGCGGGAGCGAAGGCTCTTTATTTTGGTTATAGAGTTTGTTCAAAACGGTTGCTTTTTACCGTTTTGAACAAACTCAGACCGCAATGAGCGGAACAGCTAGCAACCAATATGGATAAACGAATATGGAGTCAAAAAGGTCGGTTATTACCTTTTTGACAAGCTCTTAAACTAAAGGAGGAAAAATGATGCGTGATCGATTAGAAGCTTTGCGCGATGAAGCATTAGCGAAGGTAGCTGTTGCTGAAGATGTGCGGGCATTGCAAGAAGTGAGAGTCGCTTATTTAGGAAAAAAGGGTCCTATTACCGAAGTGTTACGTGGGATGGGGAAACTTTCAGCTGAAGAACGTCCTATTATTGGACAAATGGCTAATGACGTTCGAGATGCAATTAAAGAACAAGTAGATCAAAAAGAAGTTGAGCTTGAGCAAGCAGCTATTGAATTGCAACTTGCAAGGGAAAGTATAGATGTGACATTGCCAGGTCGCCCAATACAAGGTGGTTCAATTCATCCGTTAACACAAGTAGTTGAGGAAGTAGAAAAGGCGTTTTTAGGACTGGGTTTTTCTGTTGCGGAAGGTCCAGAAGTTGAAGTGGACTATTATAATTTTGAGGCGTTAAACCTACCGAAGGACCACCCAGCACGAGACATGCAAGATTCCTTCTATTTTACTGATGAACTTCTCTTGCGTACGCACACGTCACCTGTTCAAGCAAGAACGATGGAGTTACATAAAGGAAAAGGTCCAGTTAAAGTCATCTGTCCTGGTAAAGTATTTCGCCGTGATGATGATGATGCCACACACTCCCACCAATTTATGCAAATTGAAGGTCTATTCGTTGATGAAAATGTACGTATGAGTGATTTAAAAGGAGTTCTTGAACAGTTTGCAAAATCATTCTTTGGAGAAGATCGTGAAATTCGCTTACGTCCAAGTTTTTTCCCATTCACAGAACCGTCTGTAGAAGTCGATGTCTCTTGTGGAATGTGCGGAGGAAAAGGCTGTCGTATTTGTAAACAATCAGGATGGATTGAAGTGCTTGGTGCAGGTATGGTTCACCCACGTGTACTTGAGATGAGTGGGTTTGACTCAACAAAATATAGTGGCTTTGCATTCGGGATGGGTGTAGAGCGTTTAGCAATGTTAAAATACGACATTGATGATATTCGTCATTTCTATACAAATGATATGCGTTTTCTCGCGCAATTCAAACGGGTGTAAAGGAGGAGTCTAAATGTTAGTCTCATATAAATGGTTACAAGATTATATTGATATAGAAGATCTTACAGCTCGTGATATAGCAGAAAAAATGACTCGTGGTGGAATCGAAATTGATTTTGTTCATCAATTAAACCAAGGTGTATCAGGTGTTGTTGTCGGATTCGTAAAAGAATGTCAGCAACATCCAAATGCAGATAAATTAAATGTTTGCCAAGTGGACATAGGTGAAGAAGAACTTGTACAAATCGTCTGTGGTGCGTCAAATATCTCGAGTGGTCAACATGTAGTGGTGGCAAAAGTAGGCGCCGTTCTTCCAGGGAATTTCAAAATTAAAAAAGCAAAGCTTCGTGGTGAAGTTTCTCAAGGAATGATTTGCTCCTTACAAGAGCTTGGAATCGAGAGTAAACTCGTACAAAGAGAATTCACTGAAGGTATTTATGTCTTCAACGATAAAGTAGAAGTTGGTAGTGATGCGCTTGCAGCACTTAATCTTGATGATGAAGTATTAGAATTAGATTTAACTCCAAACCGTTCAGACTGTTTAAATATGTTAGGGGTAGCCTATGAAGTCGGTGCACTATATGAACGGGAAGTGACATTGCCAAACATTGAAGTCATAACAAACGCAGAGGAAGCTTCGGATTACATCAGTGTCACTGTTGAGGCAAGTGAAGATAATCCATATTACGGAGCGGTTATTATTAAGGACGTAAAAGTCGGCACGTCTCCTCTGTGGTTACAGAATCGTCTCATGGCAGCAGGGATTCGCCCAATTAGCAATGTTGTCGATGTAACAAACTATGTGTTACTTGAATATGGTCAACCACTTCATGCATTTGATTATGATCGATTTGGTTCAAAAGAAGTAGTGGTTCGTCGCGCGCAAGGTGGCGAGAAGATTGTCACGCTTGATGAGCAAGAGCGTACGCTCACAAGTGATCACCTTGTCATCACAAATGGCAACGAACCTGTAGCCATCGCTGGTGTTATGGGTGGAGCAACTTCAGAGGTCCATGATGGAACGACAACTGTACTTTTAGAAGCAGCTTATTTCAAGGGAGCAACGATTCGGAAAGCTTCTCGTGACTTAGGACTTCGAAGTGATGCAAGTACAAGATATGAAAAAGGTGTTGATCAAGACCGAGTGCTTGCAGCTGGTAGAAGAGCAGCTGCTATGATTGCTGAACTTACTGGAGGAACAATTGTATCAGGTGTTGTGGAAGAAGATGTCCTTTCTTATGAGATGGCAACAGTCCGCCTTGATTTAGAACGAGTAAACAATCGTTTAGGGATGAGTGTATCCATGGAGGAAGCAGCTTCCTTTATGTCAAGATTAGGATTTACGTATGAGCAAGATGGCGATGTCTTGCATGTGACCGTTCCTTCTCGTCGTTCCGATATTCAAATTGAAGAAGATTTAATGGAAGAGGTTGCAAGATTATATGGATATGATCATATTCCAACAACACTTCCTAAAGGGGCGACAACTCAAGGAGCTCTTTCTGAATACCAGAAAAAGAGACGCCATGTTCGTCACGTATTAGCATCTTCAGGTTTGTCTGAAGTGATCACGTATTCATTAACAAGTCCTGAAAAAGCAAAAGGATTTGCATTTGAAACAACTAATAACTCACCGATTCGCTTAGCGATGCCAATGAGTGAAGATCGAAGTACAATGCGAACAAGTTTGATACCGCATTTATTTGATGTTCTTAGTTACAATATTAATCGTAAAAATCAAGAAGTTCATGTGTTTGAAATTGGTTCGATCTTCTTAACAGATGAAGATTCGTTAACGAAACAACCGACTGAAAAAGAAATGGTTACAGGTGCTTTGACAGGTTTATGGCATGAGCATAGCTGGCAAGGAGAAAAGAAGTCCGTCGATTTCTATGTAGTTAAAGGTATTCTTGAAGGTCTTTTCGCAGAATTAGGTCTAACAGAGCCAATTGTATTTGAACAAGCGAAATTGCCTGATATGCATCCAGGTAGAACAGCGCTAATATTGCTCGATGGGAAAGAAGTTGGCTTTATCGGTCAAGTACACCCAGCCTTGCAAAAGGAGTTAGGATTAAAAGAAACGTACGTTTACGAGCTTGAATTAGAAGTTCTTTTGAAGCATGATACGAAGCCAGTTGTGTATCAGGATTTGCCACGTTTTCCTGCAATGGTTCGTGACATTGCCCTTGTTGTCGATGCTCATCGTTCTGCTGGAGAAGTGGAAGCGGTCATTCGTTGGGCAGGAGGAGCACTGTTGAAAAAAGTTCGTCTCTTTGACCTATACGAAGGTGAGCATATGGAAGAAGGGAAGAAATCACTCGCCTTTTCGTTAACCTATCTTGATTCAGAACGTACATTAACAGACGAGGAAGTAACAAAAGCGCATACACAAGTATTGAAAATGCTCGAAGAACACGTAGGAGCAGCGTTAAGAGGATAAGGATCCCTTTCAATTGTTGAAGGTGACTAAAAATTCAAAAGGGCTACCCGCTAGTGCTCAATATTTGAAGCTAACTAGTCAAGGTAGCCCTTTTTGAGCACCTTCTTTTTTCTTAGTCATAATTTAAAAAACGTTCTCCCCTTTTTTCCTAGGAAGTCGCATGGCTTCGAGATTATTCAACAAGGAAATCCGCCTTTCTTGTAACAATCTCTTTAAATTTAACTGTGCGAAGTCTACATTTGTGTCATAATTCTCACATTTTCTTGATAACACTTTGTTTCAATAACTAAATCTTCATGTTATGATAGAATGTAGGATTTTATTGGAGTTATAGATTCAACTGGCAGATAGAGATAGGAGGCTTTTCCATGGCAAAGCAAAGTGGAAAGCAACGGATAACTGTTTCAATATATGGTCAACAGTATACAGTCGTCGGTGAAGAGCCTCCGGCACATGTAAAAGAAGTGGCTCATATAGTGGATCATAAAATGAGAGAAATAAGAAAACGAAACCCTTACCTTGATACAACCCGTTTAGCTGTTCTTACAGCGGTTAACATTGTTGATGATTATATGAAGTTACTAAAGGAAAATGAAAGGTTAAACGAAAAAGTCAACCAAGAAAGAACGACAGGAGACGAATAACATGCTTAGCTTTCTAATTCTATTTATCTTATTTTGCAGTTTCTTTATTGGTAGAAGAAGAGGGTTTATTCTCCAAATTATACACCTAGTAAGTTTTATTGTTGCCATCGTCGTAGCTTATAAGTACTTTGGCGAATTAGCAACCTATATTCGATTATGGATTCCATATCCTCAATTTTCATCAGATAGTACGGTTGGTATGATTATTAATACTTTTGATGCTGAAGGTGTTTACTACTCTGGTATTGCTTTTGCTATTCTGTTTTTTGCAACAAAAATTGTTTTACATTTACTAGGTTCAATGTTGGATTTCCTTGCTTACTTACCAATATTGCGTACCATCAACCAATTATTTGGTGGAATTCTCTGTTTTGTAGAGACATACCTTATTTTGTTTGTTCTTCTTTTTGTTGTGGCGCTTCTTCCGATGGAAGTTGTTCAGGATGTGATGCAGCGATCAATTGTAGTTCAAGTCATGCTTAACCATACACCCTTTCTATCAGTGTGGCTAAAGGAACTATGGATAAATAATCAATTGTAGTCGACCAACTGTTTAGCGTATAGACCAAAAAAATTATAGCTTCACTTACTATTTGAAGGTATGGAAAAAGGGATTATTATCCTTTTCCATACCTTTTTTAAAGGTAACTTATAAAATTCGAATAACGAGTTAAGCAGTGTAAAGGTATGTTCGAAGAGGATTTTTGATTACTTGAAGAAGGGCAATGGCTGATTTAAAATCTTGGTAGCGGCTATGTTCATTGCTTTAAGAAAACCGACACAGTCGGTTTTCTTAAGTAACAACCGTTGATTTTGTCTGCCAACTATCGGTATGATGGATAATAGAAGGAAAGGAACGGTGAAGATGAATAAAAAAGATGTAATAGGTTGTCTTGAGACGATTGCAACCTATTTAGAAATTAAAGGAGACAATCCTTTTAAAATATCTGCATACCGAAAGGCAGCGTTAGCATTAGAATCAGATGAGCGTACGTTAGTTGAAATCGATAATCCAGTATCATTAAATGGAATTGGAAAAGGAACGGCTGAAGTCATTCTTGAGTTGAAGAATGAGGGGAAATCTTCATTGTTAAAGGAACTGCAAGAAGAAGTGCCGTCAGGTCTTTTACCTCTTTTAAAGCTTCCTGGTCTAGGAGGAAAAAAAATAGGGAAACTATACAAAGAGTTACAAGTAGTAAATATGGATACACTTCAACAAGTATGTGAAGAAAAGAAAGTTCAGACATTAGCAGGGTTCGGGAAGAAAACAGAAGAAAAAATTTTGATTGCGATTCAAGAAGCGAATACACGTCCGGAACGTTTAGCTCTTCCTATCGTATTACCGATAGCAGAAGCGATTGAACGTGCTTTAACTGACATGCCAAGTGTTGAGCGTTTTTCACGAGCAGGAAGTTTACGTAGAATGAAAGAAACAGTGAAAGATTTGGATTTTATCATTGCGACAACAGACCCAGAAACAGTGAAATCAGGACTACTTGAACTTGAAGCAATGAGCAAAGTGATAGCTAATGGAGATACGAAAGTCTCTGTTGAAATCACGACAGATTTTCCGATATCAGTTGATTTTAGAATGGTTCTGCCAGAGGAATTTGCAACGACGCTGCACCATTTTACTGGATCGAAGGACCATAATGTGAAAATGCGACAACTGGCGAAAAAACGAGGGGAAAGTATTAGTGAGTATGGTGTGGAGAACTTGGAAACGAGTGAAGTAAAGACCTTTAAAACCGAGCAAGAGTTCTTTGCCCATTTTCAGCTTCCATACATTCCTCCAGAAGCAAGAGAAGACCAAGGGGAAGTGGAATTAGCTGCTAAAAGAAAAGAATTTCCTATTTATTTGACCAATGAAGATATTCGAAGTGATTTACATATGCATACGACATGGAGTGACGGGGCTCACTCGATAGAGGAGATGGTTGAGACAGCGAAAGCGCGAGGATATGAGTATATTGCGATTACCGATCATTCGAAGTTCTTAAGAGTTGCTAATGGGTTATCGGTAGAGCGTTTAAAAGAACAGCATGCAAAAATTCGTAGACTAAATGAGCACTATGATGACTTTACGATTCTAACAGGAATTGAAATGGATATTTTGCCTGATGGAACACTCGACTATGAAGATGACATTCTTTCAGAAGTTGATTTTGTCATTGCGGCGATCCATTCTTCTTTTCAGCAAGATCGTTCAACGATTATGTATCGATTAAAGACAGCACTTGAAAACAAACATGTTGATTTAATTGCTCATCCAACAGGGCGACTTCTTGGTCGTCGTGATGGATATGATGTTGATGTAGAGATGCTGATTCAATTGGCTAAAGAAACAAATACAGCACTTGAGTTAAATGCTAATCCACATCGCTTAGACTTATCTGCATATTGGTTAAAAAAGGCAGAAGAAGCTGAAGTTGTTCTGGCAATTAACACGGATGCTCATAATAAGGAATCGTTAGACTTAATGTCTTATGGCACAGCTGTAGCTAGAAAGGCCATGCTCAAATCAAACTCTGTAATGAATACTTGGCCGTTGGAACGTTTGCAAAAATATCTTCGTCGATATGAGAATTAAGACATTTAAAATGAAGATAGGATGTCATTATTAAATAAGGCAGTGAGAGAATGGTCTTTCTCTTAAAAAGGTGAAGGAGTTACGTAAATGGAACGAGTATTACGAGTATTAGAATATGAAAAGATGAAGAAACAACTGCTCGACCATGTGTCATCTTCTTTAGGAAGACAGAAGATTGAGGCGTTAGAGCCGTCTATCAATATAGAAGAAGTGCGAAAATGGCAGCAGGAAACAGCAGAAGGTGCGACAGTATTAAGGTTAAAGGGGCAGGCACCACTTGGCGGAATTACAGATGTTGCAGCAAATGCTAAAAGGGCTAAAATAGGTGGGGCTCTTGCTGCTACAGAGTTAATAGCGATTGCTAGTACGATTTATGGAGGACGTAGACTAAAGAAATTCATCCATACAATGGTAGAAGAAGAAATCGGCTTACCACTTCTTAATGAATATGCCGAGCAAATCGAGGCTTTAACCGATGTTGAACGTGAAATTAAGCAATGCATAGATGACAATGGTCATGTTCTTGATTCTGCTAGCTCAGAACTTCGAATGATCCGTCAGCAAGTTCGAAGCTATGAGTCTTCAGTCCGGTCGAAGCTCGAAAGCATTACACGCTCTTCTAGTACACAGAGAATGTTATCAGACGCCATTGTGACAATTCGAAATGATCGTTTTGTGATTCCTGTTAAACAAGAATATCGGAGCTCATTTGGAGGGATTGTCCATGACCAATCGGGATCTGGCGCGACGCTCTTTATTGAGCCACAAGCGATCGTCACATTGAACAATCAACTACGCGAAGCCAGGGTCAAAGAAAAGCAAGAAATTGAACGGATTTTAGCTTTTCTTTCTACTCAAGTAGCTGAAATAGCCGATTTGCTTTTGCATAATCTCACCGTTCTTGCAATTCTTGACTTTATCTTTGCGAAAGCACGCTATGCAAAGCAAATAAAAGCAACAGAGCCGATACTAAATGAAGATGGATATATGTATTTAAAAAAGGCACGTCATCCATTGTTAGAAGAAGATGAAGTAGTCCCAATTGACGTTGAACTTGGTGGCGAATATCGTTCTTTGATTATTACAGGTCCAAATACAGGAGGGAAGACCGTCACATTAAAGACGGTTGGCTTGCTCACTCTTATGGCGCAATCGGGTATACACGTGCCAGTTGAAGAAGAGTCTGAACTGGCTGTTTTTAAACAGGTGTTTGCCGATATTGGAGATGAACAATCAATTGAGCAGAGCTTGAGTACATTCTCTTCTCATATGACGAACATCGTGGACATTTTAGATAAAGTTGATTTTCAAAGTTTGGTTCTCTTTGATGAGTTAGGGGCAGGGACAGACCCAACCGAAGGGGCTGCTCTTGCCATTTCCATTCTAGATGACGTGTATAATCGCGGAGCATGTGTTGTTGCAACAACACATTATAGCGAGTTAAAAGGCTATGCTTATAATCGTGAAGGAGCGATTAATGCTAGTGTAGAATTTAATGTTGAAACGTTAAGACCGACTTACCGTCTTTTAATAGGAGTTCCAGGGCGAAGCAATGCATTTGCGATTTCAAGAAGACTTGGGCTTGATGAAAGAGTGATCGAAAAAGCAAAAGAGCAAATTGATAGCGAAACCAATCAAATTGAGAAAATGATTTCCTCTCTTGAAACAAGTCAAAAATCAGCTGAAAGTGAGAGAGAGGAAGCAAAATCGCTCCGACTAGAAGCAGAGAAGCTACGAGCTGATCTCGTTAAACAATTAGAGAGTCTAGAAGAGGAGAAGGAGCGAATCTTTAAAGAAGCAGAAGAAAAGGCTGAGAAAGCTGTTAAAAATGCAAAAGAAGAAGCAGAACTTATTATCGGAGAACTTCGGGAGATGCAAAAAGAAGGTCTTTCTGTTAAAGAACATCAGATTATTGATGCAAAGAAGCATCTGGAGCAAGCTACTCCGAAATTAACATCTAAACAAAAGAAAATTAAGAAAGACGTGGCTAAAGCGAAGCAGAATATTCAAGCCGGTGATGAAGTCAAAGTTCTTAGTTTTGGTCAAAAGGGGTTTGTGGTTGATAAAATTAGTGACAATGAATTCCAAGTCCAAATGGGAATTATGAAAATGAAAGTAAAGAAAGATGACCTCCAGCTTCTTGATCGACAGAAGCCAGTAGAAACAAAACCGCTTGCCATGATTCGTGGAGGAGAATCTCATGTGAAATCAGAATTGGATTTACGTGGTGAGCGATTTGAAGATGCCATGCGGCTTGTGGAGAAATATATTGACGATGCCCTTCTTGCTGGCTATCATCAAGTTTCAATCATTCACGGTAAAGGGAGTGGAGCTCTTCGTAAAGGTGTTAAGCAGCTCTTGAAAAAACACCCCCAAGTTAAAGGAGAACGTGATGGTGGAATGAATGAAGGTGGACTTGGAAACACCGTTGTTGAATTAAAATAAGAGAGGCGAAACGAATGGACGTATTATTTGAATATGAATGGATTCGAACAATTGCCTATTATAGTGTCTCTTTGCTTGCTCTTGTTTTATTTTTAGCGATTTTTGAAATCGTAACAAGCTATCGAAACTGGCATGAGATTAAAGAAGGAAATGTTGCCGTGGCTCTAGCAACTGGGGGAAAGATTTTTGGAATGGCTAATATATTTAGGCACTCGATTGAACATTCTGATTCTATTCTCACGATGCTTGGTTGGGGAGTACTCGGGTTTCTCTTATTGCTTTTTAGTTATTTTATGTTTGAATTTTTGACGCCAAGCTTTAAGGTTGATGAAGAAATACAACGTGATAATCGCGCTGTTGGGTTAATCGCCATGATAATATCGGTTGGTTTATCTTATGTTATCGGAGCAAGTGTAATTGGACGTTAACTAATTTTAGGCAGTGAATGGAGCCATTGCACCATTTCCTGGAACAGAGGAAAAGGAGACGTACGTAGTGGAGTTATTAATGAAAATTTTATATGTCAGTTGTGGGGCATTTATTTTAGCGGGCATTATTTTTATGATCTTTTTTGCTCCTTAAGAGAAGGCGGCGCTAGTACAGAAGTGGCGAACTTTTTATAGCAGACTACTACAATGTGGTCTGCTTTTTGATGTTGGTCCATGTTAATCAAGAGGATTCAGAAGGAAATAACATAGGGGAAATGCACTATTTTAAATGAATTTTGACGAAATCGTACAGTTTCTAAAAAAAATGATTCAATATTGTAAGCGATTACAATACAATGGTGGTAGAGGAGATTGAACTATGAGAAAGGAGCAAGCTTATATTGGTGAGGAGGAGATAGTAATGACAACGGTTGATAAGATTTGGCTCGAACAGTATCCCGAAGAAGTACCGCACTCGATTGAATATGATGAGAACTGTTTACATGACTATTTGCAACGGTCAGCAAAAAAATATCCGAAACATGTTGCTCTTCACTTTCTTGGAAAGGAAATGACCTATACTGAGTTATACACCGAGGCAAAAAAGTTTGCCAATCAACTACAATCGCTTGGAGTAAAAAAGGGTGATCGAGTTGCAATTATGCTCGCAAACTGTCCACAAGGAGTTATTAGTTATTATGGAGCGCTAATGATTGGTGCGATAGTTGTCCAGACGAACCCTCTTTATGTGGAGAGGGAGTTAGAGCATCAATTAATTGATTCGGGAGCGAAAGTCATTATTTGTCTAGATCTTGTATTTCCAAAAGTTCAAAAAGTACGGTCGAAAACCAACCTAGAATATGTCATCGTCACAAGCATTAAAGACTATCTACCATTTCCAAAAAACTTGCTCTATCCATTTGTTCAAAAGAAAAATACTGGCATAAAAGTTGATGTTGTCTATGATAAAAATACACTTGCCTTTAAACCTTTTTTAAAGATTGGAAAAACAACTGTCGTGAAGGTAGAGATGGACCCTGTCGAAGACCTAGCACTTCTTCAATATACTGGAGGAACCACTGGTCCAGCGAAAGGAGTTATGCTCAGTCATCAAAACCTTGTTGTGAATACGATACAATGTATTCACTGGACGTATAAGACAACTGCCGGACAAGAAAAGGGCTTAGCTGCCTTGCCGTTCTTTCATGTATACGGAATGACTGTAAGTATGAATTTAGGCATTATGAATGGGTATACTACGGTTATTTTGCCAAAGTTTGATCCGAAAGCTGTCCTAAAAACAATTGAAAAACAAAAAATCACGCTGTTCCCTGGAGCTCCAACGATGTATGTTGCTCTAATTAATCACCCTGCTATTAAAGATCATGATTTATCATCGATCAAAGCATGTTTAAGTGGAGCAGCCCCGCTGCCATTAGAAGTACAGCAGAAATTTGAAGAGCTAACAGGTGGTAAACTTGTTGAAGGGTATGGGTTAACTGAGACCTCGCCAGTTGCAATTGCAACTCCAATTTGGGGAAAACGCAAGTCGGGAAGCGTTGGTCTCCCGTGGCCTGACACGGAAGCCGTTATTATGTCAGCTGAAACGGGAGAGCCAGCAGATATTGGTGAAGTAGGGGAGGTTGCTATCCGAGGGCCTCAAGTAATGAAAGGCTATTGGAACCGACCAGAAGAAACGACAAAAGTATTTAAAGATGATTGGTTTCTTACAGGTGACATGGGATACATGGATAAAGAAGGTTATTTCTATATCGTTGACCGAAAGAAGGATATGATTATCGCGGGTGGATTTAATATTTATCCAAGAGAGATTGAGGAAGTTTTATATGAACATGAGGCAATTCAAGAAGCGGTTATAATTGGAGTGCCTGATGAGTATCGTGGAGAGACGGTGAAAGCCTTTATTGTCCGAAAAGAAGGAAGTGCACTTACGGAGAAGGAACTAAATGACTATTGCAGAAAACACCTGGCAGCTTTTAAAGTACCAAGATTATATGAATTTCGTGATGAACTACCTAAAACACTAGTTGGAAAAATCCTTCGTCGCGTACTGGTAGAAGAAGAAAAACAAAAGCAAGCGTTAGAAGAAAAAGTGAGCAATGAATGAAGGTAACTAGCTGCCTTAAAAGGGTCTGATCCCGACTGAACAGCGCTTGTATGGGTCCCCCATAATTGTGCTCTAGGAGTCAGACCCTTAGTTTTCTATAAATGACGATTTTGCTCAGCCATTTGCATCTCACCAAACATCTCAATCACACTTTCACTTTTATAATGGATTTGAACGAGCCCTTTTTCTTTAGCGAAGTGGTAAATGATATCATCGACTTGAACAGGAAGGGTTGTAATTTCTTGTCCATCAATAAGTGTTATTTCTTTCCGCTCTTTTGTGGATGAAAAATAAACGATGTTTGCATTCTGATCTTTATCCTTAAATTCCTCAAGTAAATCAAAGGCAGAAATGCCATTCGCGAGTTCGCTGTGAATCGACTCGAATTCTTCACTACCTTCTCTGTAATCATGCGTAATGACAATCCTATTATCCTCTTCAACAATTTCAAGTATTCGATAAAAAGCTACTGCCTGCCCTTAATGGCCCTCGGCAAGAACAAATGGTTCGCTCGTAGTAAGAAAAGTCATCCCTTCTCCTAAACCTGTAGCATCATGGTACATATCATAATCGGTAAAAGGAAGATACGTATTTATTATCTCATTAAAAGACATCTCCTCATCTCTTCCTTCTTTTGCACCTAACTCACCTTGTTCTTCCTCTTTTTTTGAATCAGGAACGGCCTCCGTTCCATTGCCATTGCCTTGGTCTGGGGTTATCGGTTGAACTGGGTCTTTACCCTAACAAGAAACGATGACCAAACTAGAAACGCCGACTAACTAAAACAAACGTTTCATAAAAAATCACCTCTTTCCCTATTATTTCACTAGAGAAAAGCTCTAAAACCTAAAACCTAAAACCTAAAACCACTGACTTTAAAAAAAGTAGTAAAAACCTATAGGGAAATGAATGAACATTCATTACAATTAAGAAGAGAGGAAGAAAGCTTTGAAAGATGGTTTCTTCTATATTATTGATTGCAAAAAAAGATATAATTATAGCTGGTGGATTCATCCTCGTAAATGAATTTAAAAATAATTACAAAAAACGATGATATGGGAAGAATTTCAAAAAGAGTTTTAACTGAAGAAGAAGAAAAGAAATCGAGTTAAATTTTTCTGATAAATTGTAGTGGATCATTGACAGTTTCATTCTTTTTCACTAAAATAAGATGTATGAATGAATATTCATTCATAAAAAGGAGAGACGACAGTGGGAAAGAAAAAAGGGCCTAAATACAACCAGATTATAGAAGCAGCTGTAAAAGTTATTGCTAATCACGGGTACCATCAAGCACAAGTATCGAAAATCGCCAAAGAAGCAGGTGTAGCTGACGGGACCATTTACTTATACTTTGAGAACAAAGAGGATATATTGACTTCATTATTTGAAGAGAAAATGGGAAGCTTTGTTAGCAAAATTCGTGATCGTATTACTCTAGAATCGTCGATCAATGAAAAGTTTTTACTTTTAATCACGATGCATTTTGAACAGCTCCAAACAGATAAACAACTAGCTATCGTAACACAGCTTGAACTACGGCAATCAAATACGGACCTTCGTCTAAAAATTAATGAGATTTTAAAAGATTATCTGCAATTACTTGAAGAATTATTAACGGAAGGAAAAAGCAATGGCTATTTCCGAGCCGATCTTGATAATCGTCTAGCTCGTCAAATGGTTTTTGGTACATTAGATGAGGTTGTCACAAATTGGGTAATGAAAGATTGTAAATATCATTTAGCATCATCAGCGAAACCAGTACATCAAATGCTTATGCGTGGGTTTCGTGCATAACCTTCGGGAGAGGAGTGAAAAATGTGCAATTTTTTACTGTGAAAGTTGAAGAAAGGGTTGCTATCATTACGTTAGAAAAACCGCCAGCAAATGCTCTTTCAAGTTCTGTACTAACAGAACTTGATCAAGTACTAACAGAACTTGAAGGCAATGAAGACGTTCACGTTCTCCTACTACATGGAAAGGGTAGATTCTTTGCAGCAGGAGCTGATATTAAAGAGTTTACTGGTGTGAAGAATGGGACAGAATTCGCCAAGCTTGCACGAAATGGGCAACAATTGTTTGATCGAATCGAAGAGTATCAGAAGCCAGTTATAGCTGCTATACATGGAGCAGCTTTAGGTGGTGGATTAGAACTTGCGATGGCTTGCCATATTAGACTAGCAACGGAGGATGCGAAGCTTGGGTTACCAGAACTTCAGCTTGGTCTGGTCCCAGGTTTTTCTGGAAGTCAACGTCTTCCTCATATTGTCGGAACAGCTAAAGCGACAGAAATGGTGTTAACGAGCGATCCAATTACCGGTTCCGATGCAAAAATGGTAGGGCTTGTTAATCAGGTTCATTCTGAGGAAACTCTGTTGGAAGAAGCTAATAAACTTGCAAAAAAAATCGCTGCTAAAAGCAGGGTATCTGTTAAGGCTGCACTTGAGCTTTTACGTTACAATCGTCCAACACACCATAAAGATGGTTCGATTCGTGAAGCCGAGTTATTCGGTCAAGTGTTTGATTCTTCAGATGGAAAAGAAGGAATAAATGCATTTATTGAAAAGCGTTCACCAAACTTCAAAAACTATTAAAGCGTTAGTTCCAAAAGGTCGGGTTTTACCTTTGGAAACAAACTCGAAGCAATTGTAAATGGTATGAGAAGTGTGTAGTGCCCTGAACACTATACTTTATTAGGAGGGACGAATATGAATATTTTTGTCATAATGAAACGTACGTTTGATACAGAAGAGAAGATTGCGATTAGCGGTAATCGAATTGATGATAGCGGAGCTGAGTTTATTATTAACCCATACGATGAATACGCCATTGAAGAAGCAATTGTTCTACGTGATGAGCATGGCGGTGAAGTAACGGTTGTAACAGTTGGGGAAGAAGAAGCAGAAAAGGAGCTTCGCAAAGCATTAGCCATGGGAGCGGATAAAGCTATCTTACTTGATAGTGAGGAAATTGATGAACTAGACCAATATACGACAGCTACTCTACTTGCAACTTATTTAAAAGATCAAGAAGTTGACATTGTATTAGCCGGAAATGTCGCAGTTGATGGTGGTTCTGGTCAAGTTGGTCCTCGAGTGGCAGAGCTCTTAGGAATGCCACAAGTGACAACGATTACAAAGTTAAAAGTGCAAGATGGAGTCGCTACGATTGTTAAAGATGTAGAAGGGGATGAGGAAACAATTGAGGTTTCTCTTCCAGTTCTAGTAACCGCACAACAAGGGTTAAACGAGCCAAGATATCCATCTTTACCAGGTATTATGAAGGCAAAGAAAAAACCATTAGAGAAGCTTGACTTAGATGATCTGGACCTAGATGTAGATGATGTAGAAGCAAAAACAACAACAGTAGAAATCTACTTACCTCCTGAAAAGCAACCTGGAAAAATTCTCGAAGGTGACTCAGTAACTAAAGTAAAAGAGCTTGTGTCATTGCTTAAATCTGAAGCGAAAGTTATTTAAGAGATAGTCCCCAAAGGGTGATCTTCCCTTTGGGGACTATCTCAAAACGCAATGAGCGAAGCCGCCGCAATGTTTTAAGCCTACTATGAGCGGGTTTCTCATAGTAGGCGTGCGGCGAGTGAAGCCATTGCACACTCTTCTTTAGTGGCTAATTTGGTGTTCAAAAAGGGTGATCTTCCCTTTGGGGACTATCTCAAAACGCACTCGTTTTAAAAATACATTAGTAGGAGGGGTAATCATGGCTAAAAAAATAGTAGTAGTTGGGGAAGTACGAGATGGAGAATTACGTAACGTTTCATTTGAAGCGATTGCTGCAGGTAAGACAGTATCTGATGGTGGGGAAGTTGTCGGTGTTTTATTAGGTGAAAATGTAAACGGTTTATCAGAAACGCTCATTCACTACGGAGCGGATCGTGTAATTGTAGTCAATCACGCCGACTTAAAGAGTTATACGACCGATGCTTATCAACAAGCGATATTACAAGTATTTGATGTCGAAAGACCAGAAGGTGTTATTCTTGGACATACGGCTATTGGAAAAGATTTAGCACCACGCCTTGCGATGAAAGTAAATGCAGGTTTGGTATCAGATGCTGTTACCGTTGAAGTAAATGGTGGGGAGGCTATATTTACTCGTCCAATATACTCTGGGAAGGCTTTTGAAAAGAAAAAAGTGAAAGAAGGTGTGGTGTTTGCAACGATTCGACCAAATAATATAGCATCACATGAACCAGATCCTTCCCGTAGCGGAGACGTTTCTGTTATGAAGGTTGATATTAAAGACCTTCGAACAACGATACATGATGTCGTTCGTAAAGCAACGGGAGGTGTTGACTTGTCGGAAGCTAACGTCATTGTAGCTGGGGGGCGTGGTGTGAAGAGCAAAGAAGGGTTTGGGCCACTTAAAGAACTTGCAGATCTACTAGGCGGTGCTGTTGGAGCCTCTCGTGGAGCTTGTGATGCGGACTACTGCGATTATGGACTTCAAATTGGTCAAACAGGGAAAGTTGTTACTCCTGACCTTTATTTTGCGATTGGGATTTCAGGAGCCATTCAGCACTTAGCGGGAATGTCAAATTCAAAAGTCATTGTTGCCATTAACAAAGATCCAGAGGCGCCAATCTTTGAAGTGGCTGATTATGGCATCGTTGGAGACTTGTTTGAAATTGTCCCTATATTAACGGAAGAATTAAAAAACAGCTTAGTATCAAACTAGTAACTGTCAAGGAGGAGGTGAAGACCTTCTCTTTTTCATTGTCGAATGTGATCGTTCATCAATCATAGGAGTATGACAAAATAGCAATAGGGGAAAGTATGAAATGAAGAAATGTAAGAAGCACTGACACTCTTTTTTAAAAGCGGAGATAAAACTATGCGTAACCTAGGATGGATCCAAGCTATTTTTAGGGGGAATTCTAATTTTCTCAAGCAACTTATTCGCCAGGAGGATAACTGTTTGGTATAATCGTGTTGAATTCAAATAGTGAAACATGAGGAGGCTATAAATATGGCGATCGTAAAAGTAACTGATCAAACATTCGCATCTGAAACAAGTGAAGGTGTAGTACTTGCAGATTTCTGGGCACCGTGGTGCGGACCTTGTAAAATGATTGCTCCAGTCCTTGAAGAATTAGATTCTGAAATGGGCGATAAAGTAAAAATTGCTAAACTTGATGTAGATGAAAATCAAGAAACAGCTGGAAAGTACAGTGTTATGAGCATCCCAACACTTCTTGTTTTTAAAGATGGTCAAGTGGTTGATCAAGTTGTTGGTTTCCAACCAAAAGAAGCATTAGCTGAATTGCTTAATAAACATCTATAAGGACTTTTGAACGTATACTAAGAAAAAAACTGCTTTCTCTTTGAGGAAGTAGTTTTTTGTTTTGCTACTTCCAGTTTTTCTGACTTGCATTTCAAGCTCTTTTAAACAAACAATAGAAAGAGAGGTGGAAAAAGATGAGTCAGATTAAAGAAAAATTAATGATTCTTCCGGATCGACCTGGCTGTTATTTAATGAAGGATCGCCAGGGTACGATCATCTATGTAGGAAAAGCAAAAGTGTTGAAACATCGAGTTCGGTCTTATTTCACAGGATCACACGATGGCAAGACGCAGCGTCTTGTTAGTGAAATTGCCGACTTTGAATATATTGTTACATCGTCAAACATCGAAGCATTGATTTTAGAAATGAATTTAATTAAGAAGCATGATCCTAAATACAATGTCATGCTAAAAGATGATAAATCATATCCTTATCTTAAAATTACGAACGAAGAGCACCCGAGACTTATTACGACACGACAAGTAAAGAAAGATGGTGGCAAGTATTTTGGACCTTATCCGAATGCAGGGGCTGCAAATGAGACGAAGAAGCTTCTTGATCGTCTTTACCCATTAAGGAAATGTCGAACACTTCCAGATAAAGTTTGTCTTTATTACCACATTGGTCAGTGTTTAGCACCGTGTGTGGCAGAAGTTACTAAAGAGCAGAACCGAGTGATGGTTCAAGATATTACGAAATTTCTTCGGTCTGGCCATGATGAAATCAAAGGGCAGTTAACTGAGAAAATGATGAAAGCTGCTGAAGAAATGGACTTTGAGCGTGCGAAAGAAATTCGTGATACTCTTCAACATATGGATACAGTCATTGAAAAGCAAAAGATGATGGTTGGTGATCTCGTTGATCGGGATGTATTTGGTTTTTCGTACGATAAGGGCTGGATGTGTGTCCAAGTGTTCTTTATTCGCCAAGGAAAACTGATTGAACGAGATGTTTCGATTTTTCCTTTTTATAAAGATGCCTCTGAAGATTTGATGACGTTTATTGGCCAATTTTATTTAAAAAAGGAACATATTAAACCAGCCGAAATCTTACTACCAGATGAAGTGGACCTTGGTTTGATGGAACAGTTATTAGAAGTAAAAGCGCATCATCCGAAACGAGGAAAGAAAAAGGAGCTACTTGATCTTGCCAATCAAAATGCTGCGATTGCCTTAAAAGATAAATTCTCTTTAATTGAACGTGATGAACAAAGAACGGTTAAAGCAGTTGAACGTTTAGGGGAAGCGATGAGCATTGCCACTCCTTATCGAATCGAAGCGTTTGATAATTCAAATATACAAGGAACAGACCCGGTCTCAGCAATGGTTTCGTTTGTAGATGGAAAACCGAGTCGAAAAGATTATCGCAAATACAAAATAAAATCGGTAGAAGGGCCAGATGATTATGGATCAATGCGTGAGGTAATTCGTAGACGCTATGTTCGCCTTTTAAAGGAATCCTTACCTTTACCAGATCTGATCGTCATTGATGGAGGGAAAGGTCAAATAGCAGTTACCCAAGAAGTGATCGCTGATGAACTTGGCCTATCGATTCCAGTTTGTGGACTAGCAAAAGATGAAAAACATAGAACATCACAGTTGTTGATGGGAGACCCACCTACTATCGTTCCACTTAGACGGGATAGTCACGAGTTTTATTTATTGCAACGAATTCAAGATGAAGTACACAGGTTTGCGATTACATTTCATCGTCAAACTCGTTCGAAGACATTTTTTAAATCAGCGCTCGATGATATTCCTGGTGTTGGAGAGAAACGAAAACGTCAACTTTTAAAGCATTTTGGATCAGTGAAAAAAATGAAGGAAGCAACAGTTGAAGATCTAAGACAGCTTGCGATTCCAGAAAAAGTAGCAGAGGCGATTGTTGAGACGTTAACAGAAAAAAAGGAATAGTCTCAACAAAAAGGAGAAAGTCGTCCCTTTATCATAAAGAGTGCGAACATGTTGCAATGGCTCCACACGTCGTGCGCCTTTTGAGAAGAGCACTCAAAAGGCTTAAAAGATAACGACGGCTCCGCACATCGCTTCGATTTATAAACAAAAAGGGAAAGGTCGTCCCTTTTTGTTTATAAATCTCTCTTGCGTGATTTTAATTCCTTTGCTAGAATGTAAATCAATTGAATATGCCACACTTCAAATGAAGTGATTGGTAGAGGAGCGAAAACCAATAGTACGCTTTCTGATGGTAATGAGAACCGTTGAAGAGAGTTGAAAGGGGAATTCGCCGAAGTGCAAGAATAGTCTCATCCTTCTTGTGCTGGACCTATGTTGAAAAAGCATAGGGCTGTCACATACCTACACCCAATTGGTATGTGGAGAACTATCTCACGAGAGAAAAAGGGAGCAGTGTGGTACCGGACTGGTATGACTAGCAACAGTGAGGGGTTTTCCTTATTGTTGCTTTTTTGCATTCCATTATCCCTGTGAGGAATAAGGAGAGGACGCGGAAAATGGCAAGGATAGTACAGAAATATGGAGGAACATCAGTAGGGTCAGTAGAGAGAATCAAGCATGTTGCATCAAGAGTAGAACGGTCTGTTAAAGAGGGCCATGAGCTTATCGTTGTTGTATCTGCTATGGGGAAATCAACAGATGAACTCGTTTCGTTAGCAAATCAAATTACCGACGCACCAAGCAAGCGAGAAATGGATATGCTTCTTACAACAGGAGAACAAGTCACGATCTCATTACTAACCATGGCTCTTCATGAGTGTGGAATTGAAGCTGTATCGCTTACAGGATGGCAAGCAGGTATGGAAACAGAAGCAAGTCATGGCAATGCGAGAATTTCGGCTATTAAAAATGAACGATTGGAAGCAGAGCTTGCAAAAGGAAAAGTAGTTATCGTAGCAGGCTTTCAAGGGTTAAGTGAACAGGGTGAAATTACGACGCTTGGACGTGGAGGCTCTGATACAACAGCAGTCGCTATAGCAGCTTCACTAAAAGCAAGTCGTTGTGATATTTATACCGATGTAACAGGTGTGTATACAACGGATCCACGTTATGTGAAAAAAGCAAGGAAACTTCATTCCATTTCCTATGATGAAATGTTAGAAATGGCCAATTTGGGGGCAGGAGTTTTGCACCCACGTGCAGTCGAATTTGCAAAAAATTATGATGTTCCCCTAATGGTCGCATCAAGCATGGAAGACGTGGAAGGTACATTAATCGAGGAGGAAGTTTCAATGGAACAAAATTTAGTCGTACGTGGGATTGCATTTGAAAATGACGTTATAAAAGTGACAGTCAAAGGACTGCCCAACCGTATTGATACACTATCAAAATTATTTACGACGTTGTCAGAAAATCATGTGAATGTCGATATTATTATCCAGAATCAATATGATGAAGAGCATGTAAATATCTCTTTCTCAATTACGCAAAGCTCGTTAAAAGAGACTCTAGCTGTTTTGGGAAAAGCGCAAGAGGATTTACAGTTTGCTGATGTTTCTTTCGAGGAAGAACTTGCGAAGCTATCGATTATTGGTTCAGGAATGGTATCCAATCCTGGCGTTGCTGCAAAAATGTTTGATGTGCTTGCAAAGAATGATATATTCGTGAAGATGGTTAGTACATCGGAGATAAAAGTTTCTGTAGTCGTTCTAGGAGCAGATATGACTCTTGCCGTAGAGATGTTACATGAGCAGTTTCAATTAGCAGAAGAAGTACAAGTGGCTGTTACGGTTTAATCTGTGTGAAAGTGACAGGATCCGAATAAGTTAGTGCAATAGTGATGACTTGAGCTTTTTTGAAGGTCATAGAATTGTGAGTTAGTTTTAGGCGGCAGACCCTTGTAGAGAATAGACGAAAGGTTGTTTTTTGACCTTTCGTCTATTCTTTATTTAATAGTGTCTTTTTTATCTGTTTCGATTTTGATTAGGATCAAGCCATTTTTTTCGGTATAAGTCGCGCCGGAGATACAATTATTCCATGTCTCAACTTGCTGAGCTAGAAACCCGGCTTCTAATTGGTAACAACGTTGATCCGATTTGTTCATCCATTCACCGGTTAGTTCAAAAAGCTGTTCTTGTTTTTTTTCTTTTATTCTTGCGAGTGTTCCCCAATTCGCTTCTTCAAAAAAGGTGATCATCTCTTCAACTGTTGGAACGGGGTATTTACGCGCAAGAGACTTTCCAATCCAATATAAAATTGTATCATGGTCTTTTCCTAGTAAGTCTCTAAGCACATCGTTCCGAATTAAATCATACCCAAATCGATTTGTTTCTACTTCCATGTGGTTATGCACCTCTTCCATACTCTTGTAACCAATTACTTGGTCGAGTGTAAAACAATGTAAAGTTATGTAGCCAATGTGATTATGGCATAAGTTCAAAACAGTACTATTGATTTTTAAAAAGCCCGAGTGCGGTCTTTCTTATTGAAAATATAGCTACTACTTTTGATCATAAACGATGTCGTAATCACGTACAAGCATAATTCACGATAAGGAGAAACGGTGTCTTAAGGTTGAGAAGGGAAAATAGATATGAGTAGTAGAAAAATCACTCGAGTATGGATTAATTAGGACCAAGTAATTCGTTAGCTTGCGCTTGTAGCCTTGCTGTTTCTTAAATGGTATACTTAAGCGCGAAATGAACATGGAGGTACGTATTAATGAAATCAGGACTGAATCAATTCCTTTCTCCATTTAGGGTCATTATTATCGCCTATATTATTGCAATGTTTGTCTTTAGCATTTTGTTATATTTGCCAATTTCTCATTTACCAGGGGTCGATATTTCGTTTGCAGAAGCATTATTTACTTCTGTTAGTGCGGTAAGTGTCACGGGATTAACTGTTGTGAACGTTCCCGAAACATACAGTTACATAGGGATTATCTTTCTTGCATTGGCTATTCAACTTGGTGGAATTGGAATTATGACAATGGGGACCTTTGTATGGATGCTATTTGGTCGAAAAATTAACCTTTCTCAACGAATGTTGATTATGGTTGACCAAAATCAAAACACGTTTTCAGGGCTCGTTAATTTGATGAGAGGAATTTTATTTGTTGCTTTAATCATTGAATTAGTTGGTGCGCTTATACTTGGTACTTATTTTATCCGTTACTTTGATACGGTTGGACAAGCTTACTATCAAGGAGCGTTTGCATCATTAAGTGCATTTACAAATGCCGGTTTTGATGTGACGGGTGAGTCTCTTATTCCGTTTGCGAATGATTATTACGTGCAGTTTGTTGTCATTTTGCTGATTTTTGCTGGGGCTATTGGATTCCCTGTTTTATTAGAACTTAGAGAATACTTCTCAAAAAGAAACAATAACTTTAAATTTAGTTTGTTTACGAAGATAACAACGACAACGTACTTTGCTGTATTTCTCATTGGTGTTATCGGAATTTGGGCGTTAGAAACGGGTCATTATTATATGGGGTTAGAATGGCATCAACAGTTGTTTTATTCAGTATTTAACTCTGCAACTGCCAGAAGTGGTGGACTGTCGATTATGGATGTGTCTGAGTTAAATATTGGTACTTTGCTTTTTGTTTCAGGATTGATGATTATTGGAGCAAGTCCTTCTAGTGTAGGTGGGGGGATACGAACGACTACCGTAGCGGTCATGTTTTTAACGATTCGTAGTTTTGCATTAGGGAAAGATGATGTAAAAGTATTCGGAAGGGAAATACACCCGGAGGATCGTCAAAAAGCGTTTATTGTCCTATCCGTTTTTCTTATAATGTTGTTTGTGGCTGTTACATTAATAGTAGCCTTTGAAGAAAGAAATCAAATTAGTTTAATCTCTATTATTTTTGAAGCAGCCTCGGCGTTTGGAACGTGTGGTTTATCAATGGGGATCACGCCTGATTTAACTTTTCCAAGTCAATTTGTGCTAATGATTCTTATGTTTATTGGTCGAGTTGGATTAATAGCGTTTTTATTTTCGATTAGAAAGAGAGAAACAAAAACTCATTTCAAATATCCAACGGAAAGAATTATTATCGGATAAAAATACTAGAATGTCTCAAAAGCCCTCATAAGAAGGGCTTTTTTCTATATTTGAAACCTTGAAGATTTGTATACGTTTTCTTGACGAGGGTACTTGATGGGAGTACAATAAATTTGTCGGATTTTTTTCACAGAAACTTACTAAAAGTTTCATAATATTGTTACTATAAAAATTTTTATTATTTTAATAGTAGAGTAACAGTATAAAGAAACAGATAGAAAAAAATCATAGTTTTAAAAAGTTTGGAAGGACAAAAACATTTGTGGGGGGAAAAAGGTATGGCCGGTAATCGAGAGTATTTCAATCGTAAGTTACATTCATTACTAGGTGTGATTCCAATTGGAATATTTTTAATTCAACACTTAGTAGTAAACCATTTTGCAACAAGAGGAGCAAGCGCTTTTAATCAAGCTTCTCACTTCATGGAGAGTTTACCTTTCCGTTATGCACTTGAAATTTTCATTATTTTTATCCCAATACTTTATCACGCAATTTACGGTCTTTATATTGCTTTCCAAGCAAGGAACAATACAAGTCGCTATGGCTTCTTCCGTAACTGGATGTTTGTTTTACAACGAATTTCTGGTGTCGTTCTCCTTATATTCATTGCTTGGCATGTATGGGAAACGAGAATTGCCGCAGCTTTTGGGGCAGAAGTAAGTTATGACATGATGGCTGATATTTTCAGTAATCCATTTATGATTGCATTTTATATTGTTGGTGTTGTTGCTGCAACGTTCCACTTTGCAAATGGTCTTTGGTCATTCGCGGTTTCATGGGGCATTACAGTTACACCTCGTTCGCAACAAATTGCAACATATGTAACGATCGCGGTTTTCTTTGTATTAACATTCATTGGCATTAGAGCTATTCTAGCATTCGTTAATCCAGACTTAGCAAACATTTAAGGAGTGGGGTCAATATGAGTAAAGGTAGAATTATTGTTGTCGGAGGCGGACTAGCTGGTCTGATGGCAACAATTAAAGCAGCAGAAAAAGGCGTACCCGTTGATCTATTCTCATTAGTTCCTGTAAAACGTTCACACTCAGTTTGTGCACAGGGTGGAATTAATGGAGCGGTTAACACAAAAGGGGAAGGTGACTCTCCTTGGGAACACTTTGATGATACTGTTTATGGAGGAGATTTCTTAGCAAACCAACCTCCAGTAAAAGCAATGACAGAAGCAGCACCAGGAATCATTCACTTAATGGATCGTATGGGTGTTATGTTTAACCGTACTCCAGAAGGTTTACTAGATTTCCGTCGTTTTGGTGGAACGCAACATCACCGTACAGCATTTGCAGGTGCAACAACAGGACAGCAATTATTATATGCTCTCGATGAGCAAGTTCGCCGTCATGAAGTAAGTGGTCTTGTTACAAAGTATGAAGGATGGGAATTCACTTCAGCTATCGTAGATGATGAGGGAACCTGTCGTGGGATAACGGCTCAAGATTTGAAATCTTCAGAGATCCGTAGCTTCCAAGGTGATGCAGTCATTATGGCAACTGGTGGACCTGGGATTATTTTCGGTAAATCTACTAACTCTGTTATCAATACTGGTTATGCAGCAGCAAAGCTATATCAGCAAGGGGTTCATTATGCAAATGGGGAATTCATTCAAATTCACCCGACAGCCATTCCTGGTGACGATAAACTTCGTCTCATGAGTGAATCTGCACGCGGTGAAGGTGGACGAGTATGGACGTATAAAGACGGTAAACCTTGGTACTTCTTAGAAGAAAAGTATCCAGCTTACGGAAACCTAGTTCCTCGTGACATCGCTACCCGTGAAATCTTTGACGTATGCGTTGAGCAAAAGCTTGGAATTAACGGTGAGAACATGGTTTATCTGGATCTTTCTCATAAAGATCCAAAAGAGCTTGATATTAAACTTGGTGGAATTATTGAAATCTATGAAAAATTCATGGGTGATGATCCTCGTAAAGTCCCTATGAAGATTTTCCCTGCTGTTCACTATTCTATGGGTGGTATGTGGATCGATTATGATCAAATGACGAACATCCCTGGATTGTTCGCAGCAGGTGAGTGTGATTATTCACAACATGGTGGAAACAGGTTAGGAGCAAACTCACTTCTTTCAGCTATTTATGGTGGAATGGTGGCAGGCCCTAAAGCTGTTGAATACATGAATGGGTTAGAAAAAACAGCTGATGCTATGCCTTCTTCTTTATTTGAGAATGAAGCAAAGAAAGAGCAACAAGCTTATGATGATATCATGAAGATGGATGGGAAAGAAAATGCTTACATTCTTCACAAAGAACTAGGTGAATGGATGACAGATAATGTAACGGTTGTTCGTTACAATGACAAGTTATTAAAAACGGATGAGAAAATCCAAGAGCTAATGGAACGCTTTAAAAACATTAATATCAATGATACAGCGAAGTGGAGCAACCAAGGTGCATCATTCACTCGTCAGCTAGATGGAATGTTAAGTTTAGCGCGTGTGATCACTCTAGGTGCTTACAACCGTAATGAAAGCCGTGGAGCTCATTATAAGCCTGACTTCCCAGAACGTAATGATGAAGAGTTCTTGAAGACAACTAAGGCTACGTTTAATCGAGCGAAAAATGGTCCTGACTTTTCATGGGAAGAGGTTGATACGTCGCTTATTAAGCCTCGTAAACGTGACTACTCACAAAAAAAGCAAGGAGCTGCTAAATCATGAGTGAAAAAACAATTAAATTCAATGTAACACGTCAAGATGACCCGAACAGTGCTCCTTATGTTGAGGAGTTTGAGGTACCTTATCGTCAAAATATGAACGTCATTTCTGCATTAATGGAGTTCCGTCGTAACCCTGTTAACAAAACAGGGGAACAAACAACTCCAATTGCATGGGATATGAACTGTTTGGAAGAAGTTTGTGGTGCGTGTTCAATGGTTATTAACGGAAAACCTCGTCAATCTTGTACAGCGCTAGTTGATCAGCTTGAACAACCGATTCGCCTTGAACCGATGAAAACATTCCCAGTCGTTCGAGATTTAATGGTTGATCGTAGTCGTATGTTTGATTCACTTAAGAAAGTGAAGGCGTGGATTCCAATCGATGGAACGTATGACCTTGGACCTGGTCCACGTATGGCAGAAACAAAGCGTCAATGGGCATACGAACTTTCGAAATGCATGACATGCGGTGTATGTCTAGAAGCATGTCCGAATGTTAACAGCAAATCAGAATTTATCGGTCCAGCGCCGCTATCACAAGTTCGTTTGTTTAATGCTCATCCAACGGGTGAGATGAATAAAGAAGAGCGTTTAGAGACAATTATGGATGAAGGTGGACTTGCTAACTGTGGAAACTCACAAAACTGTGTACAGTCTTGCCCTAAAGGAATTCCACTTACAACGTCGATTGCTGCATTAAATCGTTCAACGACTTTACAATCATTTAAGAACTTTTTCGGTGCGTAAGATTGGGGTCTGGTCTCTTAGAGATCAGGCTCTTTCTTTTTACTATCTTAGAGTGGGATGTGGTTGAAATGAAGACACCGTCTTATATACAAAATATAAATGAGTGGAAAGAAAAATTTACTTTCCAGGTTCCTGTGAAAGTGAGATTCTCTGAAACAGACGCTTTTGGCCATGTAAATAATACAAACGCCTTTGTTTATTTTGAAGAGGCGAGAATCGAATTTTTTAAACATCTTGGTTTCATGCAAAAATGGGCTTCGGATAGACATGAAACGATGATTGTCGTGGCAGATTTGCAGTGTGATTATATTAAACAAATGAAGTTCGACCAGAAATTATCTGTAGCCGTTCACATCAATCAAATTGGCCGTTCTTCCCTTGATCTACATTATATGGTTGTAGATGAAGATACTGAATTTTGTTTGACAGGAAGAGGGACGGTTGTCCAAATAAGCAAAAATACAGGTCGTTCGATTCCGTGGGATGATGAGGTGAAGATGGTTTTAGAAAAAGAATTAGACATAGAAGAAAGAAGGTGACTGCATCTTTCTGACCTCTACTACGCAATAATATAGAGTGTATCGACTAATTTTTATTGCGTGGCACGTGAGGTCAGTAAAGGATATGAATTAATTATCAAAAAGATGAGTCACCTTCATTCTAAATATGAGACGACTAAAACTCAGGTGAAGCAACGAAATAGTGCTGAGATTTTTAGCGTACCTATATTTCAAGTTCTCCTAGTCTTATTAATTCGATTACCGCTTGAGAGCGCCCCTTGACTCCTAGCTTCTGCATCGTATTAGAGATGTGATTTCGTACTGTTTTCTCACTTATGAAAAGTTCTTGAGCGATTTCTCGCGTTGTCTTGTCTTGGACAAGAAGTTCGAATACTTCGCGTTCCCTTTTCGTAAGTAAAGGTTTAGGTCCGAATTCTGCTCCTTTCAATGAGTTCACTCCTTCTTGCTCGGGCTGAGAGCGTTGTGGGGACTCAGGTCCCACGAATGGAAGGGTTTTAGTCTCGATAGTATATGTGTAGAACAGGGACTACGTGTTTTATTTCTGCGGTTATTAGCAAGTTCTTTTAAGAAATAAACTCTTGTCTACTTTTTTGTTTGAGGACCATGTCAATTTGTCGTTCTTTCTGTGTTATCGAAACAACGTAATTATGAGAAGTTAAACGTAATCTATTTTTAAAATTTTAGAAACAATAATTTAATCTATTGTAAATAAAAAAACACTTATGATATACTGATAATTGTTTAAATCCTACATTCGTACTTATAAATTACATTCTTCTTAGGTGAATGCACTTAATACGTGTTACTGATTCGATCAGGCATGAGTATAGAAGTGTATATGGGATTCAGTTGGGGTACGCTATAGTTGTACGCTCTCATTGTTTTCTGCATATGCGTTTCTTTACTTATGCCTTTTTCAGTACTAAGATGAATTGATGAAGGTACGGTGCAGTGGGGAAGTAAGTAGAAGAGAGAAAAGGGATAGATCCCTTTTTCTTGATAAATTTATACAAAAAGAAAGAGGTAGATTATTATGGCAGAAAAAACTTTTTTAATTACAGCAGATACGGGAATTCACGCACGTCCGGCTACACAATTAGTGAACAAAGCAGGTCAATTTTCTTCAGATATTACCCTAGAGCACAAAGGAAAAGCAGTAAATCTAAAGTCAATTATGGGTGTTATGTCTCTAGGAGTCGGAAAAGGTGCTGAGGTTACAGTTAAAACAGAAGGTTCTGATGCAGATGAAGCTCTTAAAGCAATTGAGGAAGTAATCAAGGAAGGATTAGGAGAATAATGCAAAAACTGACTGGTATCGCTGCTTCTTCTGGTGTGGCGATTGCAAAGGCTTTCGTACACGAAGAGCCCGATATGACTATAGAGTTAAAAGAAGTACAAGATCCAACTAGTGAAGTGGATCGTCTTTACGCGGCATTAGCTAAATCGAAAGACGAACTTTCTGTTATCAAAGATAAAACAGAAAAAGACTTAGGTGCTGATAAGGCTGAGATCTTTGCTGCACATTTACTCGTTTTAAGTGATCCTGAACTTGTAGATGCTGTAAAAGGAAAGATTACAGACGAAAAACAAAATGCTGAATATGCATTGAATGAAGTGGCTACGATGTTCATTACGATGTTTGAAAATATGGATAATGAATACATGAAGGAACGTGCATCTGATATTCGAGATGTATCAAAACGCGTTTTAGGCCATTTACTTGGGATTCAAACACAGTCTTTAGCGACGATTTCAGAAGAAACGATTATTATTGCTGAAGATCTAACTCCTTCAGATACAGCGCAATTGAATCCAGTATTTATTAAAGGATTTGCTACTGATATCGGTGGACGTACATCACACTCAGCCATTATGTCTAGATCACTAGAAATTCCTGCAGTCGTTGGAGCGAAAGAAGTAACTGCGCAAATTCATACAGGTATGACGGTTATTGTTGATGGTCTAGAAGGACTTGTCATCCTAGACCCTACTGAGGATGAAATTGCCGCATACACAAAAAAACGTGATGATTTCGCAAAACAAAAGGCTGAATGGGCAAAATTAGTGAACGAACAAACAACTACAAAAGACGGCGGGCACGTTGAGCTTGCAGCGAACATTGGGACACCTAAAGATTTAGAAGGTGTGATAAACAATGGTGCTGAGGGAATAGGTCTATATCGTACCGAATTTCTTTATATGGGGAGAACGGAACTTCCATCAGAGGAAGAACAGTTTGAAGCATACAAAGAAGTAGTCGAGCGTATGGAGGGCAAACCAGTTGTTATTCGTACTCTAGATATCGGTGGAGATAAAGAATTACCATACTTAGATTTACCAAAAGAAATGAATCCGTTTTTAGGATTTAGAGCGATTCGTTTATGTTTAGAAGAAAAAGAAATTTTCCGTACACAATTACGTGCTCTTCTTCGCGCGAGTGCATTTGGAAACTTGAAAATTATGTTTCCAATGATTGCTACACTTGATGAATTCCGTCAAGCGAAAGCGATGCTTCTTGAAGAAAAGGACAAGTTAGTTGCTGATGGGAGTTCGGTTTCTGATTCGATCGAAATTGGGATGATGGTTGAAATTCCTTCCACTGCAGTCGCAGCTGACTTATTTGCTAAAGAAGTCGACTTCTTTAGTATTGGTACAAATGATTTAATTCAATATACAATGGCAGCTGACCGCATGAATGAACGTGTCTCCTATTTATACCAACCATACCACCCAGCTATTTTACGACTTGTGAAAATGGTTGTAGATGCTGCTCATAACCATGGGAAGTGGGCAGGAATGTGCGGTGAAATGGCTGGAGATGAAGTTGCCATTCCGCTATTACTTGGTCTAGGCTTAGATGAATTTAGTATGAGTGCTACATCCATATTACCTGCACGAAATCAATTGCTAGAACTTTCAAAAGAAGAATTAGCGACATTTTCGTCTGAGATGCTTTCGTTAGATACAGCCGAAGAGGTAGAGCAACGAGTTCGTGAAACCTATATGAAATAGAGTAAAGAAACGTGTCTCAAATATTGAGACAGCATTTTGCTTCGGAGGTGTCTCGAAAGGTTACTAATGACCTTTCCGAGACACCTCCTTTTTACGTGCTGAATATGTAACATAATATACTTGCTTTTCACTAAGAAACAGGGGACAATAATGAAAGTATATGTAACTAGTTTTATAGGAGGTGCGTTGATATGGATTATCGCCAAATTGAACAAATAGAACGTTCATTACGCAGAGTGTCAGAAATGGTTAAACAGAAGGGGCGAGAAATCTTGACGCAATTCCCGATTACCCCACCACAATTTGTGGCGTTACAATGGTTAAATGAATATGGTGATATGACGATAGGTGAACTTTCAAGCAAAATGTATCTAGCTTGTAGTACGACTACAGATTTAGTCGATCGAATGGAAAAAAATGAGCTTGTTGAACGAGTGAAAGATAAAAATGACCGGCGCGTCGTTCGGATTCATTTATTAGATAAAGGTCGTACCATTATTGAGGAAGTAATCAAAAAACGTCAAGATTATTTAGAGAATATCTTAACCGATTTCTCACAAGAAGAAGTTGATTTTCTTGAAAAAAGTTTACATGTTCTTCACGAAGAAATGAAAGTGTCACGTATGAATCAGTAGTGAAGAGCTGGATAAGAAATTGAGGGGTAATTGTTGGATAGACCGATTGGTGTTATTGATTCGGGCTTAGGTGGCCTTACAGTAGCGAAAGAAATTATGAGACAACTGCCCAAAGAGGAAATTGTTTATTTAGGTGATTCTGCACGCTGTCCGTATGGACCGAGAACACCGGAAGAAGTTAGACAATTCACATGGGAAATGATTGACCGTCTATTAGAAGAAAGTATAAAAATGCTAGTTGTAGCTTGTAATACAGCAACAGCAGTTGTTCTTGAAGAAGTAAAGAGAGAACTGAATATTCCTGTTGTAGGAGTTGTTCATCCAGGTGCAATTAGTGCGTTAAAAGTCACAGAACGTGATCATGTAGCAATTATTGGTACAGTTGGGACGATTCATAGTCAGGCTTATGAAAAAGCATTAAAAGCGATTAATAGTGAAGTGAAGGTTGATAGTCTTGCTTGTCCTTCCTTTGTTCCGTTAGTGGAGCGTGGTATTTTTGAAGGGGAAGAAGCTGAACGTATCGTTGATGAAGCGCTCAAGCCTCTAGACAGACTTCACTTTGATACGCTTATTTTAGGGTGTACCCACTATCCTTTGCTAAAAGAAGCCATTGGAAAGCGGGTAGGTGAAGGGATTCAATTAATCTCTTCTGGAGACGAAACAGCTCGTGAAGTAAGTAGTCTTCTCTATTACAAAAATCTTTTATATACAGAAGATAGAAAACCTGGTCATCGTTTTTTTACAACAGGTGATGCTGTAAGCTTTAAGAGACTTGCAGATAAGTGGCTCGAGATAAATGTTAAACACGTGGAAACGTTGGTATTAGGTTGAGAATAGTATGGTTGAATCGAAGTGAGACTTTTTAAGTCTTGCTTCGTTTTTTTTTTTTTTTGTTGGAGAGAAAAAGAAGACCCCAAAAATAAATTTATTGGTTGGAAGAGAGTTGGGAAGTGGGTTTGTATGTTTCATCTAAAGGAATCTAGAGAGGGCCAAGTTTTTCAAAAAAACTTGGTCTATTCTGGGGTGAGGCTCGTATACATGTAGTACAAACTATCTTAGGAGGGAAAACAATGCGCAAAGTGTTACGAAAAGGGGTTCCCATTCTTGCTTTTACTATGTTAACAATGACAGCTTGTTCGTTTGGTTCGAATGAGACGACGAATGAGATGGATACACCTCCAACCAATTATGTAGAAGAAGATGAGTCGCTAGGATTAGAAGAAGATCCGGAACAAGTGCCAGATGAAGAGGTGGATGAAGGAGATGAACTAGGAGAAGAGGCTGTGGAAGAGTCAACTCAGCGTGAGCTTTATTTAATTGATGCGAATGGGCTCGTCGTTCCTCAAACATTAGAGCTTCCGAAGACGCAAAGTGTGTTAAGACAATCATTAGAATATTTAGTTGAAGGCGGTCCTGTAACTGACATGCTTCCAAGTGGATTCCGTGCTGTTATTCCTGCTGGCACAGAGGTGGATGTTAACTTAAAAGATGGTATTGCCATAGCTGATTTCTCTAATGAATTTAAAGAGTATGATCCAAATCAAGAAAAGCAAATTTTAGAGGCAATTACATGGACATTAACGCAATTTGAAAGTGTTGATAGTGTTCAGATTAATATTAATGGCTATAAACAAGATACGATGCCGGTTAACGATACTCCAATTGGTGAGGGGCTTAGCCGTGCGAACGGTATCAATATGGAAACGGGTTCAGTTACAGATGTGGTCAATAGTAAAGGGGTCACCCTTTACTTCCTTGCCCAAAATGGAGAAGAAACTTATTATGTCCCTGTAACGCGTCGTGTTTCATTAGGAGCTGATTCATTGACTGCTGCAGTGACTGAGTTGCTAAAAGGACCTGCTCATGAAACACAACTATTAACTGATTTCAGACAAGGTGTCGAACTTGTTGAAGAACCAATGTATGAAAATGGTACGGTGACACTAGATTTCAATGAAGCGCTGCTTTCGCAAATGCAATCAACAGCTGTGTCTTCTGATGTATTAAACATGTTAGCCCTTACGTTAACGGAACAAGAAGGCGTTGAAAAAGTTGCAGTTACTGTGAATGGTGAAGCAAATGTTCTAACAGAATCAGGTAAGGTTGCAGAACCTGTTTCTAGACCAAGTCTAGTAAATACAGGTAGTTATTAAACGAGTTATTGGACTATATGTACAAAATTCTTTATAATAGTAAATGGTTAAAAAAGGAGGAGCATCTGTGCTACCTCCTTTTTACCCTTACATAAAGGAAATAAAGATTTTGGGGAACGATAACATAGAACTATCTATTTAAAATAGGGAGGCGTTTGAATGAGGCAAGACGGACGTGAGGTTGATCAATTACGAAACCTCTCAATCGAAACAAATTATGTGAAGCATCCAGAAGGTTCTGTATTGATTTCAATGGGAGACACAAAGGTGATATGTACAGCTACTGTTGAAGACCGTGTGCCGCCTTTTTTAAGAGGACAAGGCAAAGGTTGGATTACGGCTGAATACTCCATGCTACCACGAGCTACAGAACAAAGAAATATACGAGAGTCATCAAAAGGGAAAGTGTCAGGAAGAACGATGGAAATTCAACGATTGATTGGGAGAGCGCTTAGGTCCATTATTGATCTTGATAAAATTGGTGAGAGAACTGTCTGGATTGATTGTGATGTGATCCAAGCTGATGGAGGAACGAGAACAGCAGCTATTACAGGGGCGTTTGTTGCTTTGGCGCTAGCGATGGAAAAAACGATAAAAAAGGGAAAAGTGAAACAATGGCCTATTAAAGATTTTCTGGCAGCTGTGTCAGTAGGTGTGGATACAAAAAAAGGCGTATTACTAGATTTATGTTATGTAGAAGATGCGGCGGCTGAAGTAGACATGAATGTAGTGATGACAGGGAGTCATCAGTTTGTTGAACTTCAGGGGACTGGAGAAGAAGCGACATTTTCTCGTGCGCAATTGAATGAGTTGCTTGATATAGCGGAAAAAGGAATTGACTCTTTAATAGCCAAACAGCGCGACGTTTTAGGGGAGATTGCTGATCGAATCAAATAAACGAGGCTTAATGGAAGGAGAAGATGATGAAGGAGTTAGTCATATCGACGCAGAATAAAGGAAAAATAGCAGAATTCAAACAAATGTTAGGAGAAAAAGGGCTGGAAGTGAAATCTTTACTTGATTATCCAACTATTCCAGATATTATAGAGGATGGAAAGACTTTCTCTGAAAATGCAACAAAAAAAGCAGAGACATTAGCGCAACAGCTTAATTGCATCGTCATTGCAGATGATTCAGGTTTGGTTGTGGATGCGTTAGATGGTCGACCTGGTGTCTATTCAGCACGTTATGCAGGAGAGGCGAAAAATGATAACGCCAATATGGAAAAAGTGTTACGTGAATTAGTCGATGTACCAAGTGAAGATCGAACTGCTCGATTTGTTTGTGTAATCGCAGTAGCTAGACCAAATAAAACGACACTCGTTTTCGAAGGCGCGTGTGAAGGAGTTATTGCAAGAGAACGACGCGGAACGAACGGTTTCGGATATGATCCGATTTTTTATGTACCGGAACTTGAAAAAACAATGGCGCAATTGACTTCTGAACAAAAAAACGAGCGAAGTCACCGTGCGAATGCTTTGAAAAAACTTTTTGCCACACAAGGTGAATGGAGTTAGCCTGGGGAGGATTAGTAAATGAAGGCCTTAATTATAAGTGATAGCCATGGATGGGAAAAAGAACTCCAGATTATTCTAGATCGTCATCGAAATGACATGGACATTCTCATTCATTGTGGTGACTCAGAACTAGACAGCGACCATCCAGCTATAGAAGGAGTAAAAGTTGTCAAAGGGAATTGTGACTTCGGCGATGACTTTCCAAATGAGAGAACGGAGAATGTAAATGGAGTTTCCATCTATGTTACTCACGGGCATCTTTATAATGTGAAAATGACAAATGTGCCACTAAGCTATCGTGCAGAAGAAAAACAAGCGCAAATAGCATGTTTTGGTCATTCTCATGTTGCAACAGCATTTCTTGAGAATGGTGTTATCTACATAAATCCGGGAAGCATCAGACTTCCACGCAATCGAGTTGAACGAACATATTGTATATGTGAACATCATGAAACAGAGGCTACGGTTACGTTTTATGAATACAATGGTGACGTTGTCTCTGATATGATTTATCATTATCAGTTAAAGTAAAAGGCGCAGTTCTCTTCCTAGTAGTTGTTCAAAAGGTTGATCCTTACCTTTTTGAACAACTTCATAAGTTAGGAAGAAAACATAATGATCAATATTTTTTGTGAAACTATTGACTTCTTGTCTTAGATCCTTTATAGTAATAAATGTCGCTGAAAGATATTAAGTAGTTGCTTCTAATGCGATGTTAATTTAAGAGTTAAATATATTTTAGAATATGCGGGTGTAGTTTAGTGGTAAAACCTCAGCCTTCCAAGCTGATGTCGTGAGTTCGATTCTCATCACCCGCTTTTTGTCCCAGTAGCTCAGCAGGATAGAGCAACGGCCTTCTAAGCCGTCGGTCGGGAGTTCGAATCTCTCCTGGGACGCCATTAAATTATAACATAAATAAATTAAATCAAAATGTCTCCCCTCATATTGAGGTGGAGACATTTTTTGTTTGAGTTGGAGCTTGTTGTAACACAAGGTTCACATACAATTGTTCATTTTGTAACAATTGGTCTGTGTCGTAAAATAACACCCGCCAACCACGCTTTTTTAATAGACGAATTATTTTCTTCTCATTGATTCCTGGTCTTAACTCGATTAAAGCTAAGCGGTAAGGCACAAGAGCAAGATTCGCACGTAAGTTATCAATCCAGAAATGTGGAGTCGGATAATACATGTTTGCTCGCAATTGACGATATAGAAGTTTTTCACTCTCTGTGTTACATACTTTCCAAAGATCTTCAACAACAACTAAAGAGGCTCGTTGTCTGTGCGGAAATCGAATATAAGGAAATTTTTTCGACAGTCTTACGTACTTTTTGTATTTTTTTAACATCTTCTATCACCCAACTATAGGATGTCCGCTAAAGCCGTTAATATGCTTAATATAGGTAATAGTGGAATTTTTATTTTAAGAAGCTACTAATAGCAGAGGTGTAAGCGTGTTCATTTATAATGACTAATCGCAATAGTCAAATTATTTTAAAAAAATGGTTGACCATATTGCTGAATGAGCGTATGATAAGTTTCAAACAACCTTATATCGAAAAACAAATGTCCGCTCTACAGAGATAAAATCATGTATAGTTTAATCTCTAAAATTGGGATCCTAACGTCTACGTGATACACGAGGAGAGTAAACGTCATGAGTGAACAATGGATTTATTTAAATGGGGAATTTGTTGAAAAAAAAGATGCTAAAATTTCAGTGTATGACCACGGTTTTCTTTATGGCGATGGCGTGTTTGAAGGTATCCGTGTCTATGAGGGGAATGTGTTTCGATTACAAGAACACCTCGATAGACTGTATAACTCAGCAAAATCCATAATGCTATCAATTCCACACACAAAAGAAGAAATGAAGAAACTTGTCGTAAAAACATTACAAAAGAATCAATTGAGTAATGCATATATACGTCTTGTTATTTCTAGAGGAGTTGGGAACTTAGGTCTTGATCCTGCATCGTGTTCAACACCTCAAATTATTATTATTGCAGAAGAACTTGCTCTATTTCCAAAAGAGCTATATAAGTCTGGATTAGAAATTGTAACCGTGGCGACACGGAGAAACCGTCCAGATGTCTTAAGTCCTAAAGTTAAATCATTGAATTATTTGAATAACATTCTTGTTAAGATTGAAGCGAGCTTAGCTGGAGTAAGTGAAGCGTTAATGCTAAATGACCAAGGCTATGTAGCAGAAGGATCTGCTGATAATGTATTTATTGTGAAGGGGAAAGAGCTTTTGACTCCACCTGGATACGTTGGAGCGCTTGAAGGAATCACAAGAAATGCAATCATAGAATTTGCTAGAGATCTTGGGTATACAGTAAAAGAAGAACCTTTTACAAGGCATGATGTCTACGTTGCTGATGAAGTGTTTTTAACTGGAACAGCTGCTGAAGTGATCGCAGTTGTAAAAGTTGATGGTCGAGTAATCGGTGAAGGAAAACCAGGCAAAGAGACTACGTGTTTACTAGAAGCATTTAGAAGTAGAGTCGTTCTTGAAGGAGAAAAGGTCTATACGGAGACCTTAAAATAAAGATAGTAAAGCAGAGTGGAGATTGAGCTAAAGATAGATGTAATGTAAATAGGGAGCGGGTAGTATGAGAAGTGATATGATAAAAAAGGGAATTGATCGAGCGCCACACCGAAGCTTACTACGAGCAGCTGGTGTAAAAGAAGATGAAATGGATAAACCATTCATTGGTGTATGTAATTCTTACATTGATATCATTCCTGGTCACATGCATTTAAATAAATTTGCAGAAGTGGCAAAACAAGCAATCCGAGAAGCTGGTGGTATTCCATTTGAATTCAATACAATTGGAGTAGATGATGGAATCGCAATGGGACATATCGGAATGAGATATTCTCTTCCAAGTAGAGAAATTATCTGTGATGCAGCCGAGACAGTCATTAACGCTCACTGGTTTGATGGAGTATTTTACATTCCAAACTGTGATAAAATAACTCCTGGAATGCTAATGGCTTCAGTAAGAACAAATGTACCATCTGTATTCGTATCAGGTGGACCGATGGAGGCAGGAAAAACAAAAGACGGTCAAAATTTGTCTCTTGTATCTGTCTTTGAAGGCGTAGGCGCATTTGCGTCAGGAAATATGACAAGAGAAGAGTTGCTTGAAATCGAACAGTCTGCTTGTCCAACCTGTGGTTCCTGTTCTGGAATGTTTACAGCTAACTCAATGAACTCATTAATGGAGATGCTCGGTTTAGCTTTACCTGGTAATGGTACCATCGTAGCCACGTCTAATAATCGTCATCAACTAATAAAAGATGCAGCAAAACATTTAATGAATTTAATTGAAAAAGATATTAAACCAAGAGATATTATTACTGAAGAAACAATCGATGATGCATTTGCCCTAGACATGGCGATGGGCGGATCTACTAATACAGTTCTTCATACGTTAGCGATAGCCAATGAAGCAGAAATTGAGTATGATCTAAATAGAATTAATAAAGTGGCTGAACGAGTTCCGTATTTATCAAAGATAAGTCCAGCTTCTGATTATTCTATGGATGATGTACACCATGCTGGTGGAGTAAGTGCTATTATCAAAGAATTATGCAACATTAAAGGAGCTATTCATCCAGATCGAATCACGATAACTGGAAAAAGTTTGTATGAAAATGTGAAAGATGCAGAAATTACAAACGATGATGTTATTCGCAGGCAGGATAATCCTTATAGTCCAGTTGGTGGTCTTTCTGTATTATACGGAAATATTGCACCGGATGGAGCAGTAATTAAAGTGGGAGCTGTTGATCCATCAATTAAAGTTTTCGATGGAGAGGCGATTGTTTTTAACTCTCAAGACGAAGCACAAAAAGGAATTGATGAAGGGTTAGTACAGGAAGGTCATGTTGTAGTCATTCGCTATGAAGGACCTAAAGGTGGACCTGGAATGCCTGAGATGTTGGCACCAACATCATCGATTGCTGGTAGAGGACTTGGAACGAAAGTAGCCCTTATTACCGATGGACGATTCTCAGGAGCGTCAAGAGGGATTTCAATTGGTCATATCTCACCAGAAGCTGCTGATGGAGGTCCAATTGCTTTTGTGGAAAATGGTGACCGTATTCGAATCGATTTAGTAAACAGAACGATTGAATGGTTAGTATCTGATGAAGTTCATGCTGCACGTAAAGAAGGCTGGGTTGAACCAGAACCTAAAGTGAAAAAAGGGTATTTAGCAAGATATGCTAAGCTAGTAACTTCTGCCAATACTGGTGGGGTAATGAAAATTTAATACGTGAAAACGTAGAAGAGGAAAAGTACTCAATGTGTTGACTTCAACAGAGAGCCGTGGTGCTGAGATGCGGTGTTGTGACCATTGACGAAGCTCGCCTCGGAGTATCAATCTGAAAGAATCATTCTAGTAGGATTGGTCGAGTGTTCACAGGCACTCGTTATCAAAAAACGATAAGATTGAACGGGGCTTTTCGTTCAATGAATAAGGGTGGTACCGTGGAAAGAAAATCTTTTCGCCCCTTTTAGCTACATGGGTAGCTTATATGGGGTGGGAAGATTTTTTTATTTTTAAATTGCACAATGTTCATTTTGTTTAAATGGGATGAGAAAAGAGAACAATACGTAAGGAGGCATTAAGAGATGAGTACGAAATTTAAAAAGAAAGAACAGCAAACGAATGAGCAGTCCAAACAACTATCAGGTTCGAGTATGTTGATTGAAGCTTTGGCCCAAGAGGGAGTGGACGTCATTTTTGGCTATCCCGGCGGGGCGATCCTACCAACGTATGATGAAATTTATAAAACAGGCATCCATCATGTATTAGCAAGGCATGAACAAGGAGCGATTCATGCTGCAGAAGGGTATGCTAGAGTATCTGGAAAACCAGGTGTCTGTATTGTGACCTCTGGACCTGGGGCGACAAATGTCGTAACTGGGATTGCTGATGCAATGATTGATTCGTTGCCTCTTGTTGTCATAACAGGGCAAGTTGCGACAACGGTAATCGGAACAGATGCTTTTCAAGAAGCTGATATGATCGGGATCACAATGCCGATTACAAAGCATAATTATCAAGTCCGTTCAGTCGAGGAATTTCCAAGAATTATAAAGGAAGCCTTTCATATTGCAACAACAGGAAGACCTGGCCCAGTATTAATTGATTTGCCTAAAGACGTTTCGTTAGCAACAGGAGTGTTTGACTATGATAAAGAAGTTAATGTTCCTGGTTATCAGCCAACTGTCATTCCGAATCGTTTGCAAATTCGCAAAGTAGTTGAAGCTGTGGCAGAAGCAAAGCAACCAATTATTTTAGCGGGTGCAGGAGTGTTACACGGGAAGGCATCAAGTGAGCTGTTTGAGTATGTAGAAGAAACAAAAATCCCTGTTGTTAATACATTACTTGGACTTGGAAGCTTTCCAGGGGATCATGAATTGTTTCTAGGTATGGGTGGAATGCATGGAACATATACAGCCAATATGGCCATTTACGAGTCTGATCTGTTAATAAGCATTGGTGCAAGATTTGATGACCGTTTAACAGGGAATCTCGCACACTTTGCTCCAAATGCTCGTGTAGTTCATATTGATATTGATCCTGCAGAGATCGGGAAAAATATTAAAACAGAAATTCCAGTAGTTGGTGATGCGAAGCAAGCATTACAAATGCTACTAGAAGAAAAAGGGACTCCTGGAGATACAACCGAGTGGCGGGCTAAGCAGAAACAAAGAAAAGAAGAGTTTCCACTTTGGTATAAAGAAGATGGCGAAACGATTAAGCCACAAAACCTGATTGAATTGATCCATGAAGTAACAAATGGCGAAGCAATTATCACAACAGATGTTGGTCAGCATCAAATGTGGTCAGCACAATTTTATCGTTTTACGAAACCGAATCGTTGGGTAACATCAGGTGGTCTTGGAACAATGGGCTTCGGTTTTCCAGCAGCAATTGGTGCTCAATTTGCTGAACCGGAGACTCCAGTTGTTGCAGTTGTGGGTGATGCAGGTTTTCAAATGACGGCACAAGAGCTTTCAATTTTGCAAGAGCGCAACATTCCAGTGAAGGTAGTTATTCTCAATAATGCCTCTTTAGGAATGGTTAGACAATGGCAGCAGCTCTTCCATGGTGAACGTTATTCTAACTCGTTATTCCCAATTCAGCCTAACTTTGTCAAACTAGCTGAAGCCTATGATATAAAAGGAATGAGAGTTGATAACCTCTCTGAATTAAAAGGTGCGCTTGAAGAAATGATTGCCCATCCTGGTCCAGTGTTAGTGGATGTCCGCGTGGCGAAAGAAGAAAATGTATATCCGATGATTTCGCCAGGAAAAGGACAGCACCAAATGGAAGGGGTTAAGCCGCTATGAAAAGAACGATTACTGCACTTGTAAACAATACATCAGGTGTATTGAACCGAATTACTGGATTGTTTGCAAGAAGACATTACAACATCGAAAGCATTACCGTTGGTGTAACAGAAAATCCATCTATTTCAAGAATGACATTTGTTATCGCTGCCGACAGTATGCAAAACATTGAGCAAGTTATTAAACAACTCAACAAACAAGTTGATGTACTCAAAGTGAAAGATATTACAGATGAGTCAATTGTTGCTCGCGAGCTTGCGCTAATAAAAATTGTTACAACACCACAACAACGTGGGGAAGTAGCAGCACTTGTTAATCCTTTCAGAGCAACAATTATTGATGTTGGTCGAGAGTCTATGACGATTCAAATAACGGGTGATCATCCAAAAGTTGAAGCCTTTATTGAGTTACTACGACCATATGGGATTAAAGAAATTGCTCGAACTGGGATTACTGCATTTAACCGCAGCACAAAAAAACCAGTAAATGACCCATATCGATTAACTCTAATTAACTAATTTCGTGAATTCATAATTCAAATATAAAATATGTAAACAAAAGAGGAGAGTTTTATTATGGCAAAGGTATATTACAATTCAGATGTAAACGAAGGAATTTTAAAAGGTAAAAAGGTAGCAGTAATCGGATATGGTTCACAAGGTCATGCTCATTCACTAAACATGCGTGAAAGTGGTCAAGATGTAATCATCGGTCTTCGTCCAGGGAAATCTTGGGATAAAGCTGTAGAGGATGGATTTGAAGTTGTATCTGTTCGCGAAGCTGCCGCTCAAGCTGATTTAATTATGATTCTTCTTCCAGATGAGCTTCAACCAACAGTATACAAAAACGAAATTGAGCCAGAATTAACAGCAGGAAAAACACTTGCATTTGCACATGGTTTCAACATTCATTTTAACCAAATTGTCCCACCAAGCAATGTTGACGTATTTCTAGCAGCACCAAAAGGTCCAGGTCACTTAGTTCGTCGTGTATTTGAAGAAGGTGGCGGTGTACCAGGATTAATCGCGGTATATCAAGATGCTACTGGTAACGCAAAAGATATTGCATTAGCTTATGCTAAACAAATTGGTTCTGCTCGCGCAGGTGTATTAGAAACAACATTCCAAGAAGAAACAGAAACAGATCTATTCGGAGAGCAAGCTGTATTATGTGGTGGAGCATCTGCACTTGTTAAAGCTGGTTTTGAAACACTTGTGGAAGCTGGTTACCAACCAGAAGTTGCTTACTTTGAGTGTTTACATGAATTAAAACTAATTGTTGATTTAATGTATGAGGGTGGACTTGAAACAATGCGTTATTCAATCTCTGATACTGCACAATGGGGAGATTATGTAGCTGGTCCTCAAATCGTAACGGAAGATACAAAGAAAGCAATGAAGAAAGTTCTAACTGATATTCAAACAGGGAAATTTGCAAAAGGTTGGATTCTTGAAAACCAAGCAAACCGTCCAGAATTTACAGCAATCACTAGAGCAGAAAGTCAACATCCAATTGAAGTAGTTGGTCGTGAATTGCGTGAAATGATGCCATTCGTTAAGGCAAAATCAAAAATCTAAGGAGTGGTAGTAGTGCGGAAAATTAATGTTTTCGATACCACGCTACGGGACGGAGAGCAGTCTGCTGGTGTGAACTTAAACTTTCAAGAAAAGCTAGAAATAGCAAAGCAACTAGAGCGTTTGGGTGTAGATATTATTGAGGCTGGTTTTCCAGCCTCCTCTCAAGGTGACTTTTCTTCTGTTCAAGCGATTGCACGAACAGTAAAAGGGAGCTCGATAACTGGTCTGGCCCGTTCACTTGAGCGTGATATTGAAACAACTTGGGAAGCACTAAAAGATAGTGCTGAGCCAAGAATCCATGTTTTCATTGCTACATCTCCGATTCATATGGAATATAAGCTTAAAATGACGCCAGAGCAAGTTGTTGAAAATGCAGTCGCTGCTGTGAAACTAGCGAAAACAAGATTTCCACAAGTTCAGTGGTCTGCAGAGGATGCAAGTCGTTCTGATTTACCATTCCTTGCACAAATTATCCGTGCCGTTATTGATGCAGGAGCAACCGTTATTAACCTTCCTGATACAGTTGGTTACACAACGCCATATGAAATAGGTCAAATGTTCCGTTATGTTTCAGAAAATGTCCCGAACATTGATAAAGCGATTTTATCTACTCATAATCATGATGATCTTGGGATGGCAGTTGCGAATTCACTAGCAGCTATCCAAAATGGTGCTGGTCAGGTGGAATGTACAGTCAATGGGATTGGTGAACGTGCAGGTAATGCTTCCCTTGAAGAAATTGCTGTTGCACTAAACATTCGTCAAGATCATTACAAAGCTGATACAGGTCTTGTATTAAAAGAAATTAAACGAACTAGTTCTCTTGTTAGCAAATTGACTGGTATGCTTATACCTAATAACAAAGCTGTTGTTGGTGCTAATGCCTTTGCGCATGAATCAGGAATTCATCAAGATGGTGTGTTGAAAAACAAAGAGACGTATGAAATTATAACGCCTGAACTAGTTGGAGTATCTTCAAACAGAATGGTGCTTGGAAAGCATTCTGGCCGTCACGCTTTCAAAGAAAAGTTAGTTGAGCTTGGGTTCAATGGAACAGATGAACAGTTACAAAAAACGTTTACTGCCTTTAAGAGTCTAGCTGATAAGAAGAAAGATATTACAGAAGATGATTTATTTGCACTTATGACAGAAGCAACTGTTGGTTCTGCCGTTGCCCATTATGAGATTGAAACATTACAAGTTAACTATGGTACAACAAACATTCCTACAGCAACGATTACGATGAAGTTACCTACTGGTGAAACGGTTCAAGAAGCGGCAACTGGTTCTGGTAGTGTAGAAGCTATCTACAATACGCTTGAACGCGTTATTGATGAACCGATTTTATTAATGGACTACCGAATTCAGTCAACAACAGCTGGGCGCGATTCTTTAGCTGAAGTATATGTTACTGTCAAATACGACGGAACAGAATCTTCAGGTCGTGGAACCGCTCATGATGTGTTAGAAGCGTCAGCTAAGGCATACATTAATGCGGTCAACCGTACAATTAATCGCAAACAATTCAATGAACAACGAACAAATACAGTAAAGATATAACGAGTGGGAGGAAGATCATGAAAAAACGCATTGCTATTCTCCCTGGTGATGGTATTGGACCAGAAGTATGTGACGCTGCTACCAAAGTATTAACCGAAATCAGTCGTTTGTACAATCACGAGTTTGAATTTACGTATGGCGATCTTGGTGGTGTGGCAATTGATTCTTCTGGTACTCCATTACCAGAAGAGACTCTCTCAATTTGTAAACAAAGTGATGCTGTCTTATTAGGAGCAGTCGGTGGACCTAAGTGGGATACACTCCCTGGAGAGAAGCGTCCAGAAAAAGGATTGCTCGGTTTAAGAAAAGAATTAGATCTTTTTGCAAACCTTCGTCCTGTTACGATCTATGGGTCCTTAGCAGAAGCATCACCATTAAAGGATGAAATCATTCAAGGTGTTGATCTCGTGATTGTTAGGGAATTAACCGGGGGACTTTACTTTGGTGAACCGCGTGAGCGTCGCGGTGAAGGTGAAGAAGAACTTGCTATTGATACCCTACTATATTCACGAAAAGAAATTGAACGCATCGTCCGAAAAGGATTTGAGTTTGCAAAGGTTCGCGGTGGAGCACTAACGTCTGTGGACAAAGCAAACGTTCTTGAATCAAGTAGGTTGTGGCGTGAAGTTGTAGAAGAGGTCGCAAAAGAATTTCCTGAGGTCCCATATAGTCATATGCTTGTTGACAATGCAGCGATGCAACTTATACGTAATCCAAAACAGTTTGATGTGATTGTCACAGAAAATATGTTTGGAGATATATTAAGTGACGAAGCATCCATGATTACTGGTTCTTTAGGGATGTTACCATCTGCGAGTTTAAGTCAGGATGGACCGGGTTTATTTGAACCGATTCATGGCTCTGCACCAGATATTGCGGGTAAAGGGATTGCAAATCCATTAGCAACACTTTCATCCGTTGTCATGATGCTAACGTACGCATTTAAATTAACTACTGAGGCTGATGCTCTTGCTGAAGCCATTAATGATGTGTTAGAGGATGGCTATAGAACAGCTGATTTAACACAAGACGAAAGCACGGCATTATCAACAGTTGAAATGACTGAAAAAGTGATTGACGCGTTAACAAAAAAAGTAGTCATATCGTAATCAATAAAGAATGACAACGATGATGAACTACATCATTGTTGTCATTCTCTTATTTTATAAAGAGAAATGATAAGGACTGGGAGGAGCGAAAAATGGCACCTAAAACGATAATTGAAAAAATTTGGGAAACTCATGAGGTCATGCAAGAAGAAGGAAAGCCAAGTCTCCTCTATATCGATTTACACATGGTTCATGAAGTGACATCTCCTCAAGCATTTGAGGGCCTAAGGCTCGCAAATCGAAAAGTGAGACGACCTGATTTAACATTTGCTACAATGGATCATAACGTTCCAACGGTTAATCGATATGATATTACCGATCGAATTGCTAGAACTCAGATGGAAACACTAGAGACAAATTGCAAAGAGTTTGGCGTTGATCTTGTTGATTTAGTGCATCCTGAAAACGGCATTGTTCATGTTATTGGTCCCGAGCTTGGGTTAACACAGCCAGGGAAAACGATCGTTTGTGGAGATAGTCATACGTCAACACATGGAGCATTTGGCGCATTAGCCTTTGGGATCGGAACGAGTGAAGTAGAGCATGTTCTTGCGACTCAAACGCTTTGGCAATCACGTCCAAAGACACTAGAAGTTCGTGTTACCGGAAAACTTTCACCTGAACTTTCAGCTAAAGATGTTATTTTAGCGATTATTGCTAAATTTGGTGTAGATGTTGGTACAGGTTCAGTTATTGAATTCACAGGTGATGCGATTCGCGGTATGACCATGGAAGAAAGAATGACGATTTGTAATATGTCTATTGAAGCTGGAGCGAAAGCGGGTCTTATTAGTCCGGATCAAGTGACGTTTGATTATTTAGAAGGGCGAGAGAATGTTCCTTCAGGTGATGAGTTTATCAAAAAGGTAGAACAATGGAAGCAGTTAGCAACGGACGCTGGTGCTACTTATGACCGTGTCGTGACAATTGACGCATCTGAAATTGAACCGATGGTGACATGGGGAACAAATCCTTCACAAGGTGTCGGCATCTCAAAAACGGTTCCAGCGCCTACGGACGGAAAAACAGAAACAGATCAGCGGGCAATTAAACAAGCATTAGAGTATATGGATTTAACTCCAGGTACACCCGTATCTTCTATTGACATTCAACATGTCTTTATTGGATCCTGTACGAACTCGCGTTTAAGTGACCTTCGTGCGGCAGCTAACCTTATAAAGGGGAAAACTGTATCAAAGCATGTACGTGCACTCGTTGTACCAGGTTCCGAAAAGGTAAAACAACGTGCTGAGGCAGAAGGTCTTGATCAAATATTTATTGACGCAGGGTTTGAGTGGCGTAGTTCTGGCTGCAGTATGTGTTTAAGTATGAATCCTGACGTTGTACCTGAAGGGGAACGCTGTGCATCGACATCCAACCGGAATTTCGAAGGACGTCAAGGAAAAGGAGCACGTACACACTTAGTAAGTCCTGAGATGGCTGCAGCTGCTGCGATTGCTGGACATTTTGTCGATATTCGTCAGTGGAAGCTACAACAAGTAACACAGTAGGGGGGAGAACGATGGAACCAATTATAAACCATAAAGGGACAGTTGCGACAATGGACCGAGTAAATGTTGATACGGATCAAATTATTCCAAAACAGTTTTTAAAGCGTGTAGAGCGTACCGGGTTTGGACAGTATTTATTTTTTGACTGGCGCTTTTTACCAGATGGTAAACCAGATCCGAAATTTGAATTAAACCAAAAGCATAATCAAGGAGCAACTATTTTAGTAGCAGGACACAATTTCGGTTGTGGTTCATCTCGTGAACATGCACCTTGGGCTTTGGATGATTACGGGTTTAGAGTGATTATAGCACCTAGTTTTGCTGATATCTTTTACAACAACTGCGTGAAAAATGGAATGCTTCCAATCCGATTAGATGAGAAAAAGGTGGATCAACTCTTAAGTAAAGGGGCAAATGACACCTACTCGCTTACTGTAAGTTTAGAAAATCAAAAGATAAGTGGAGAAGGTTTTGAAGCAACATTCTCCATTGATCCTTACTGGAAGGAAATGCTTCTAAATGGTTGGGATGAAATAGGATTAACACTTCAATATGACAAGGAAATTCAAGCGTTTGAGCAAAAAGCATAAGTAAGAGGGTAATTCTAGGGATCAATTAGCTAATCGGTTTATGAGAACAGCTAATGAATACTTGGAGTTACCCTTTTGTCTTGCGTACATAAGCATGAATTGTAATGGCTTGTTGGAACTGATAAAATTAAAGGAATAGTGTGAGTGATAATTCATTATAGAAGTTGTAAAAAGGATTAACGATTCTACGGCTCATTCATTTACTTTTTTAAAAGCATTGCTCTTCTTGCCTCTTTCAAAGCTTGCGGCAATGAAAACTTAGGTATTCTAGGTAAGAGAGGTGAATGGTTGGGAAAAAAGAAAAACGCATGAAAAAAGAGTGGAGCGGTTCCAGTGGATAAACGAAAGCAGCATAAAAATAAGAACGTTATTTTATACCCTGGTCTTGTAAAGCGTCTCATTGAGAAAGGAATGGATGCTTTAAAAAATAAGGACGGAAAAGAAGCTTATAAATTTTTCTTATCAGCAGAAGAACATGAGCCAGATCACCCTCAAGTTTTGTTTGGGAAGATGTTAAGTCTAGTCGAGTTAGGACGTTTAGAAGAAGCGGTTCGACATACTAATGATTTACTGAAAGAAGGGATAGGCGATTATTTTGAAAATCTCCAAGTACATATTTCATTGCTTGTCCAGTTGGGTAAATATCAAGAGGTTGTAGATATACTTGATGCTGTCTTAACGGAAAATCAATTCCCTTCTCAATATGCAGAATCACTCTATCAGTTGCTGCATTTTAGCCGTCAAATGGTTGGTGATCAGGAGTGGCTCGGTCAAACGGAAATGAAAGAAGAACAAATACCTATAGAAGTTATTCAAATGCTGCATTCAGGTTCATTGGAGCTTCAGTCTAAAGCGATTCAACACCTGAGAGAGATAGAAGGTGACGATGCTATCAATGAATTAATTCAGTATTTAGATGACAAAAATCATGATTATGTGCTGCAAAGTATGGCTTTGCAAGCTTTACATGATAAAGGATGTAATGAGAAAATACATATTGTAAAACAAGGTAGGGAACTGACTGTCATTCCCAATGAGCTTACCCAGGTTTATGAACAACAATTTCATAATGAAATTCTAGCATACTTAAGTAACCAACTTGAACATAATGATCCATTGTTATTCGAATTAGCGAAACAACTTAGTTGGACTCACCTTTGGTCGCTCTATCCTTTCTTGCCAGAACCAGAAGATCCTAAACTGTGGGGACAAGTCTTTCATTATTGCGCAGCAGAGAGAATTGGCTTAGAAGAAGAAGTAGGGGAGTTAGAAGAGGAGTATCAATTTAAACTCAATTTTTTTATTGAAAAAGTGCTAGAAGTAAAAGAACTAGAGTCATCTGTCTATCAAATAGACCAAAATCATTATATTAATAAGGGTGATGACAATTAGTTCTATTTGAAATGGACAAACGTTATGTTATACTAGAGTGGTTGTCAAGGATAATAGAAGAAATCTATCGTTCGAAAACGAAGATGTGTATAAGTTGGAGGGAAAGTAAATGACTACAAAATGGGAAAAATTAGAAGGAAATGAAGGCGTCCTTACAGTTGATGTAGCAGCTGAAAAGGTAGATGCTGCTCTTGATCAAGCTTTCAAAAAAGTTGTAAAAAAGGTGAATGTACCTGGATTCCGTAAAGGAAAGGTACCTCGTTCTATGTTTGAAAAGCAATTTGGTGTTGAGTCTCTTTACCAAGATGCTCTAGATATCTTACTTCCAGAAGCGTATGCTGGTGCGATTGAAGCAAAAGGAATTGAGCCTGTTGATCGTCCTGAAATTGATATCGAAACAATGGAAAAGGGAAGCACTCTAGTATTCACAGCCAAAGTGACTGTAAAGCCAGAAGTGGAACTTGGAGAGTATAAAGGTCTTGAAGTAGAAGAACAAGATACAACTGTTACAGATGAAGATGTTGATGCTGAACTTAAGACACTTCAAGAACGTCAAGCAGAGCTTGTTGTTGTAGAAGACGGAGCGATTGAAAACGGCGATACTGCAGTATTCGATTTTGACGGCTTTGTTGACGGTGAAGCATTTGAAGGCGGACAAGCTGAAAACTACTCTCTTGAAATCGGTTCTGGTCAATTCATTCCAGGTTTTGAAGAGCAACTAGTAGGTCTAAAAGCTGGGGAAGAAAAAGATGTTGAAGTATCATTCCCGGAAGAATACCATGCTGAAAATTTAGCTGGTAAGCCTGCAACATTTAAAGTGAAAATCCATGACATTAAACGCAAAGAGTTACCGGCTCTTGACGATGAGTTTGCAAAAGATGCAAACGAAGAAGTAGCAACTTTAGAAGAGCTTAAGACTCAACTAAAAGATAAGCTTCAAAAAGATAGAAATCATCAAGCTGAGCATGCAGTTCGTGATACTTTAGTAGAAAAAGCTGCTGAAAATGCAACAATTGATATTCCAGAAGCAATGATTAATACAGAAGTAGACCGTATGCTTCAAGAATTTGAGCAACGTCTTCAAGCTCAAGGCATGAATCTTGAAATGTACTTTCAATTTTCAGGTCAAGATGAAGCAGCTATGCGTGAGCAATTCAAAACGGATGCAGCAAAGCGTGTACGTGTAAATCTTACACTTGAAGCTATTGCTGCTGCAGAAAACCTTGAAGCATCTGACGAAGATGTGGACAAAGAAATCGAAAAAATGGCTGAAATGTACAAACGTTCAATTGAAGAAATTAAAAATATTTTTGCTGCTCAAGGTGGTCTTGAAGGTATTAAAGGTGACCTTAAAGTTCAAAAAGCAGTTGAATTTCTTGTCGAGAATAGCAAAAAAGCATAATATTTTGATGGAGTTTGTAGAGTCATTCGAAACAAGGCGCGAATTATCGCGCCTTGTTTTTCCTTTCAAGCGAGTAAGCTAAATCCTCTCTTTTTTTAAGAAGTTTTTAAAATAATTTGCCCTTTTGAACTTATGCCCATGTATGGAGAATGCAGGTTTTGAACAAGCTGAATTAAGGGATGGAAACATATGAATAAGTAGAAAAATGAATTTTTATCAAGAAAAAGGATTTTTATCACTTTATCTTGAATGTATAATCAATCCATACATAATATGATAGGAAGTAATCAAACTTAATTGCCTGTCTCTATGTCTATAGACAAATTGTACATAGGTGAAAGATGTTCGCATGGAGGTGAAATTGCTAAAGTGTATTGGTGTCGGATCCTTGTGTTCGACTGCAATCGATGTTGAGTGTTTCATGTGATAAGAGCAATAAGGGTTTTCTTTATGGTTCTCATCGCAAATGTGATACAATAACAAAAACATATGATTGTTTAATCGGTAAGTTTTAGTTTTATAATGTTCATAGTTAATTGTATTGTCGTTTCCATTTTTAATAGCCTGTATGTAGGTAGATTTTCTTGAGGATGGTACAATATTTACTAAGGGGTGATGATTGAATGTTTAAGTTTAATGAAGAAAAGGGACAACTTAAGTGTTCTTTTTGTGGAAAAACTCAAGACCAAGTTCGAAAATTAGTTGCTGGACCTGGTGTGTATATATGTGATGAATGTATTGAATTATGTACAGAGATCGTTGAAGAAGAACTAGGTACAGAAGAGGAAGTTGAATTTCAAGAAGTACCAAAGCCAAGCGAAATTAGACAAATCTTAAATGACTATGTAATCGGTCAGGATCGCGCGAAAAAATCGCTATCAGTTGCTGTTTACAATCATTATAAGCGCATTAACTCTTTATCACGTTCTGATGAGGTGGAACTCGCGAAGAGTAATATTTGTATGATTGGTCCAACAGGTAGTGGGAAGACATTACTTGCTCAGACGTTAGCTCGTATATTAAATGTACCATTTGCGATTGCAGATGCTACTTCATTAACAGAAGCTGGTTATGTTGGGGAAGATGTAGAAAACATCCTCTTGAAATTAATCCAAGCCGCTGACTATGATGTGGAGAAAGCAGAAAAAGGTATCATTTATATTGATGAAATTGATAAAGTGGCCCGTAAATCAGAGAACCCTTCAATTACACGTGACGTATCAGGTGAAGGGGTTCAGCAGGCCCTTTTAAAAATCTTAGAAGGTACGAGCGCAAGTGTCCCACCACAAGGAGGACGTAAGCACCCACATCAAGAGTTTATTCAAATTGACACAACGAATGTTCTCTTTATTTGTGGTGGTGCGTTTGATGGGATCGAGCAGATTATCAAGCGCCGTCTCGGTAAAAAAGTAATTGGATTTGGATCAGATGTCAGACAAGACGATCTTAAGCCAGGTGAATACTTAGGAAAAGTGTTACCTGAAGATTTGCTTCGTTTTGGTTTAATCCCTGAATTCATCGGACGTCTACCGGTTATCTCTAGTCTAGAACCGCTTGATGTAGATGCATTAGTTGAGATTTTAACTGAACCCAAAAATGCACTAGTTAAGCAGTATAAAAAATTACTTGAGCTTGATGAAGTGGAGCTTGAATTTACGCAAGAAGCACTAAGGGAAATTGCGAACAAAGCAATTGAAAGAAAAACTGGAGCGCGTGGATTACGTTCCATCATTGAAACGCTTATGCTTGATGTGATGTTTGATCTACCTTCACGTGAAGATATTGTGAAGTGTATTATCCACGGTAAGTGTTTGACTGAAAATGAGTTGCCAACGTTATTAACGGCTGATGGGCAAGAAATGAGTTTGTCTAAAACAGAACCGAAAGAAAGTGCTTAAAACACCAAGACTGACTCGTTAACGGGTCAGTCTTGCTTTTTTTTGTAAAATGATTTTCTGTTCATAGTACCCTTCTACATACGAATTTCTATCCTTGATTTCGTGGAGGGATTTTTTCTCCAATCATTCTCAAAACTTTCTTTGATTAGTGTTGTTCTTCCCGGTCATACTAAGGGAAAGAAAACGACTACTTCTGGGAGGTTTCATCATGAACTGGACAGGAATTGCTTTGGTGATACAGCTTTTCTTTGGTGTCATCATTGGTGTATATTTTTGGAATTTATTAAAAAGCCAACGAAATCAAAAAGTGTCAATCGATCGTGAATCAAAGAAAGAGATGGAGGAATTACGAAAGATGAGAGCCATCTCTCTAAGCGAACCTTTATCTGAAAAAGTTCGTCCTTTGACATTTGCTGATATTGTTGGACAAGAAGAAGGAATTAGGTCTTTACGAGCTGCATTATGTGGACCTAATCCACAACATGTCATTATATACGGACCACCTGGTGTCGGGAAGACCGCAGCTGCTCGCCTAGTTCTAGAAGAAGCAAAGAAAAATGCTTTGTCTCCTTTTTTACAAAAAGCAGTATTTGTTGAACTTGACGGGACAACAGCTAGGTTTGATGAAAGAGGAATTGCAGATCCATTGATCGGTTCTGTTCATGATCCAATTTATCAAGGTGCAGGTGCAATGGGACAAGCTGGAATCCCACAACCGAAACATGGAGCTGTGACAAAAGCGCATGGTGGAGTTTTATTTATTGATGAAATAGGTGAATTGCATTCTATTCAAATAAATAAACTTTTGAAGGTACTTGAAGATCGGAAAGTATTTCTTGAAAGTGCTTATTATAGCGCTGAAAATCAACAAATACCCCGCCATATTCATGAAATTTTTCAAAAGGGATTACCAGCTGATTTCCGATTAGTTGGGGCGACAACTAGAACACCAGATGAATTGCCACCAGCCATTCGTTCGCGTTGTTTAGAGGTGTATTTCCGGGCGTTAAAGCCAAAAGAAATTATTCAGATTGCAGAAAAGGCAACTGATAAAATTAATTTTGGAGCAGAAGTAGGAGCGATTGAACGTATTGCCAAATATGCGACTAATGGTCGTGAAGCTGTTAATATTGTTCAAATTGCAGCGGGAATTGCTACAGGTGATAATAGAGAAGAAATTACATTAGCAGATGTGGAATGGGTGCTTCATGCAAGTCAAATTGCACCAAGACCAGAAAGAAAGATTTATCACGAATCTGCTGTTGGTCTCGTTAATGGGTTAGCTGTTTATGGACCAAACTTAGGAGCATTACTTGAAATCGAAGTAAATGTCATTGAAAACGCTGGAAAAGGATCTGTTAATGTTACAGGGATAGCGGAAGAAGAGAGTACTGGAAATCAAATGCGATCGATTAAAAGAAAGAGCATGGCCAAAGGATCTGTTGAAAATGTTGTGACCGTCCTCAGGCGCATGGGCATTCCAACTCAAGACTACGATATCCATGTGAACTTTCCAGGAGGAGGTCCAGTCGATGGACCGTCAGCTGGAACCGCCATTGCTACAGGAATTTACTCTGCCATTCGTGGTGAAAAAGTTAAGAATACGATTGCTATGACAGGGGAGCTCGGCATTCATGGTAAGGTAAAGCCAATAGGAGGTGTAGTAGCAAAGGTTGAGGCAGCTAAAATGGCTGGTGTTAAAATGGTCATAATTCCTAAGGAAAATGAACAAGCTTTGCTACAAAAAGTAACGGGCGTTGAAGTGGTGGCGGTTGAGCATCTAGATGAAGTTCTAGAACTTGCAATTGAACAAGAAAAGGAAGAAATAATTCCAGCAAGTACCAATCTAAACACTTCCATCGCACCTGTTTAAATTAGACAAACATATGGTGATGAGATAAAATTGAAAATGACCAATTTTAATCTTTAGTAAAAATCACCAATTGAATCCAGTTTAACGTAAGGGTCTGACCTCAAAATCATGATGTTTGATGTCTTAACAAAGACACACATATGTACTTTGGGGTCGACACTTATGAGACTATACTGGATTCTCATTTTGGATGTATGGAGGTGTGTGCGGATGGTCGATACAAATGACAAACGACAAATTCCGCTTCTACCGTTACGCGGATTACTTGTTTTTCCTGCAATGGTTCTCCATTTAGATGTAGGAAGACCGAAATCCGTTCAGGCGTTAGAGCAGGTGATGGAACAGGACCATCAAATTTTACTTGCAACTCAAAAAGAAATTTCGATAGATGATCCGACAGAGGATGAAATTTATCATATAGGAACAATAGCAAAAGTAAAAAGTTTACTTAAGCTACCAAACGGTACCGTTCGAATTCATGTTGAAGGACTGCAGCGTGCACGAATTGATCAGTTTTTACAACATGATGATTATTTACGAGTTGAGGCTGAACTACTTCAGGATGAGGATGCATTTGTAACACCAGAATTGCAGGCACTCATGAGGAGTCTTCTTTCAATGTTTGAACAATATACGAAGGTGTCGAAAAAGGTTTCAGCAGAAACATTAGCATCTGTTAAAGATATTAGTGATCCAGGACAGTTTGCTGATGTCATTGCAGCAAACTTACCTCTTAAGCTAGTTCAAAAACAAGAGTTGCTTGAAATGAACTCGTTAAAAGCTCGTCTGTTAAAATTAATCGAAATTCTAAACAATGAGCAAGAGGTATTGGGTCTTGAAAAGAAAATCGGTCAACGCGTGAAAAAATCAATGGAAAAAACGCAAAAAGAGTATTATTTGCGCGAACAAATGAAGGCCATTCAAAAAGAGCTTGGGGATAAAGAGGGACGTACTGGGGAAGTCTCAACACTTCGAGAAAAAATTGAAGACTTAGACATGCCTTCTTCTGTAAAAGAAAAAGCATTAAAGGAATTAGATCGATATGAAAAGATGCCAGCTAATTCAGCAGAAAGTTCTGTGCTACGCAATTATTTGGATTGGCTTATTCAATTACCGTGGACATTTGAGACAGAAGATCAATTAGATGTCATTCGCGCTGAAGAAATATTAAATGAAGATCACTATGGCCTTGAAAAGGTAAAAGAACGCGTCTTAGAATATTTAGCTGTTCAACAGCTGACGAAAGAACTAAAAGGGCCAATCTTATGTTTAGCAGGACCTCCAGGAGTCGGGAAAACATCTTTAGCTCGTTCAATAGCGCGTTCACTGAATCGTAAGTTTGTTCGGATCTCTCTTGGTGGGGTTCGAGATGAAGCTGAGATTCGTGGACACCGTCGTACATACGTCGGTGCAATGCCTGGCCGAGTGATTCAAGGAATGAAAAAGAGTGGGTCAATTAATCCAGTGTTTTTGCTAGACGAAATCGATAAAATGGCTAATGACTTTAGAGGTGATCCATCTTCAGCACTGCTAGAAGTGTTAGACCCTGAACAAAATAGTACATTTAGCGATCATTATATTGAAGAACCGTATAATCTATCAAAGGTTATGTTTGTAACGACAGCCAATAATATAGGGACTATACCGGGTCCGCTTCTTGATCGAATGGAAATCATTTCGATTGCTGGTTATACAGAACTTGAAAAGATTCATATCGCAAAAGATTACTTATTACCAAAACAATTGAAGGACCACGGATTAACGAAAGGCATGTTACAAGTGAAAGATGAAGCGATTCAAAGCCTTGTTCGTTACTATACTCGTGAAGCGGGAGTTCGTAGCCTTGAAAGACAGCTAGCCTCACTTTGCCGTAAAACAGCGAAGATGATTGTGTCTGCCGAAAAGAAAAAAGTAATTTTGACTGCAAAAAAAATTGAAGACATGCTTGGTAAACCTAGATTTCGCTATGGATTAGCAGAAGAAGAAGATCAGGTAGGTGCTGCAACTGGATTAGCCTATACAACTGTTGGTGGCGATACGCTCACGATTGAAGTTTCCATTGCACCTGGGAAAGGCAAATTAACGCTAACCGGAAAACTTGGAGACGTCATGAAAGAATCAGCACAAGCTGCTTTTAGTTATATCCGGTCACGCTCAAAAGAACTAAACATTGATCCAAGTTTTAATGAAACAAACGATATCCATATTCACGTTCCAGAAGGAGCAACACCGAAAGACGGCCCTTCTGCTGGAATAACAATGGCGACAGCGTTAGTTTCTGCACTGACAGGTCGTAAAGTAAAAAAAGAAGTGGGAATGACAGGGGAAATTACATTACGTGGTCGAGTCCTCCCAATTGGTGGGTTGAAAGAAAAGTCAATGAGTGCACACCGAGCTGGACTGACTACCATTATTATTCCAAGAGATAATGAGAAAGATTTAGAAGATATACCAAAGAGCGTGCGAAACGACTTACAATTTATTCTCGTCTCTCACTTAGATGAAGTTTTGAAGCATGCGTTAGGAGAGTAGTATGAAAGTTACAAAGTCAGAATTAGCACATGTTGCTGTCAAGCCTGAACAGTATCCGATTTCACGTTTACCTGAAATTGCTTTATCAGGTCGTTCGAATGTTGGAAAATCATCTTTTATTAATAAGATGATTAATCGAAAGGGACTGGCACGTACGTCGCAACGTCCAGGAAAAACACAAACATTAAACTTTTACGAAATCAATGAAATCCTTTATTTCGTTGACGTTCCTGGTTATGGATTTGCGAAAGTACCGAAGACAGAACGTGACGCTTGGGGACGAATGATTGAAACATATTTGCAAGACCGAGAACAATTAAAAGCCGTTATTCAAATCGTTGATCTTCGTCATCCTCCTTCAGCAGATGATAAAATCATGTACAAGTGGCTCAAGCATTTTGATATTCCGGTTATTGTTGTTGCAACGAAAAGCGATAAGATTCCTAAAGGGAAATGGCAAAAGCATTTAAAAATCATAAAAGACGATTTGGAGAAAGTAGAATCAGACCCATTAATGCTCTTTTCTTCTGAAACAGCTCAAGGGAAAGAACAAATTTGGAAAACAATTCTTCATTATACTTCAAAGTAATGAGTCAAGAATTTTTTCGGAAATGAAATCGGTTATAATCGATAAGTGAGGAGTTGATCCTCACTTTTTTATTTTGTTTAAAAGTGGAAATGCGGGCACAACTTGATTAACGCATTCGTCATAAGAAAAACCTTTTTAGCAAATAGTATTTATGTGCCGAAAATCATAGGTCATCCCGTACCCGATCTACCAGGTATGCCAAATGAGAATAGTCCAGGTTTATCTGATTTAAATTCGTAAACATGAAAAAAACACTAGAAAATTTACTAGTGTTTTTTTCATTGGAAAAATAAGATTATAAAATGTGAATGACTATTCAAGCAGTGTTATAAGAAAAGGACCGCGGTTGCGGTTTTTCTTATCTATTTATTTTCTTTTGAAAATAAGGAATGCCCCAAGTCCGATTAAAAATATTGGCCAAAGAGAGCTAAGGAATGAATAGGCTTCATATAACCAACTAAATGGATTAATAGAAGCAAAGCTCAGAAGAGAAAAGACAATGAGTAAGATGCCGATAAAATAACCTTCTCGTTTTGTTTTTCGCGCTGAAAGAATAAAGGAAATACCAACAATACATGTATACATGCCCAAATGTTTTGGCCACCAGGTAACAAAGGAAATGAGGTGAAAATGGATTGCAAGACCTGTTAAAAGTGCACCTGGAAAAATCATGGAGTATTCTGGACCGACATATCCTTGTACTAAAAAAGCAAATCCTATCACAAATAAAAGGGATGGCCAGCTAAGAAGCTGTTGCTCGAAAGGAATAGAAAATTGTTGAAGTAAATAATAGCACCCGACTCCAATTAATAGCACTCCTGGAAAGATACGCTGTGTCTTCATAGTGTCCCCCTTATAAAAGGTTAAGTAACTGTTATACAAACTACAATAGTCAATACCCTAATAATAGTTCTCGTTTTTTCTTGGTATACTAGTTTTCTATATGTTATAAAGTCATACTTCTTGTCTCAATTGGATACAGTAATTGAATATAGGTAGTAATTGGCTGGTTAACCAAAACAATAACCTCATGATAGCATAGCTTCATGGTCTGTTCACAATTTTTTTTGGTTTCGTTGATTAGACATGTTATAATGTACTCAGTTATACTGGTAGAGGTCAGTCCAGTATGTTGGATCGAACAAATTCATTTATTATTTATACTTTTTGAATATGCTCTTATGATAAATATAGAGATAAATGGTCGAATGGAAATTAAATTTGGGGGTGAACGTCAGGATGCATATACTTGTTGTCGGATTCAACTATAAAACGGCTCCTGTCGAATTAAGAGAGAAATTTGCATTCCAAGAAAGTGAGCTTCCAACTGCACTAGCTCAATTACGGAATATGAAAAGCATTCTTGAATGTACGATTATATCAACCTGTAATCGCACAGAAGTCTATGTAGTGGCAGATCAATTGCATACGGGTCGACATTTTACCAAGCAGTTTTTGGCTGATTGGTTCAACTTACCTAAGGACGATTTCATCCCTTATTTAGATATTCGGGAAAACGACCATGCAATTGAGCACTTATTCCGTGTTGCCTGTGGGCTTGATTCGATGATTCTAGGTGAAACGCAAATACTAGGGCAAGTAAGAGATAGCTTCTTACTCGCACAAGAACAGCGAGCAACGGGTACAATATTTAATCACTTATTTAAGCAAGCTGTTACATTGGCGAAAAAAGCTCACACAGGTACCGAAATTGGTGCGCAGGCAGTTTCAGTCAGTTATGCGGCAGTTGAACTTGGAAAGAAGATATTTGGTGATTTCACAGGGAAACATGTCGTTATTTTAGGCGCAGGGAAGATGAGCGAATTAACGGCCAAGCATTTACATTCAAATGGAGCGGATCAAATTACCGTTATTAATCGTACAAAAGCAAAAGCGGTCGAACTTGCTGCCCGTTTTCTCGGACAGGCGCGGCCTTTTGAAGAATTACAGCGTACATTAGCAGAAGCGGATGTATTAATTAGTTCAACAGGAGCTCGTGATTTTGTCATTACAAAAGAGATGCTTGCAGGATCTTTGAAAAAGCGTAAAGGTCGTCCACTCTTTATGGTTGATATTGCAGTACCCCGTGATTTAGATCCAGCACTTGCTGAATTTGATGATGTTTATTTATATGATATCGATGATTTGCAAAATATTGTAGAAGCTAATTTAGCTGAACGTAAGCGTGAAGCAGAAAAAATTGAGCTTATGGTTGAAGTAGAAATTGATAATTTTAAACAATGGTTAAACATGTTAGGTGTTGTGCCGATTATTACGGCGCTCAGAACAAAAGCACTTGCGGTCCAAGCTGAAACAATGGAAAGCATTGAACGTAAGCTACCTAATTTAACAGACCGTGAAGTAAAAGTATTGCGCAAGCATACAAAGAGTATTGTAAATCAGCTTTTACGTGATCCAGTAACTCGAGTAAAGGAACTAGCAGCTGAACCAGACGCAGATGCAACTTTGGAGCTGTTTACAAAGATTTTTGCACTAGAAGAAGAATTAGCTTCACACGAAGAAGAAATTCGAATTACAGAAGCAGAAAAGCAATGGGAGACACAAAAACAAGAACACGTAAGCGTAGCAAGACAACGTACAGCTCTTGTCCGTTCTTAAGAAAGAAGGGGCGAACGCATGAATTGGATTTATCCTATTACAATTGTTTTATATAGTATTAGTTTATTTGGTTACTTCATTGATTTCTTACAGAACAACCGGAAGGTCAATCTATTGGCCTTCTGGTTGCTTTCTATTGTTTGGGTTCTTCAAACTGTTTTTTTTGTAATCCGAGCGGTTGAACTTGATCGAGTCCCCTTATTGACTCCTTTTGAAGGCTTGTTCTTTTATGCTTGGTTAGTTGTTACTCTTTCACTGGCAATCAACTGGTATTTTCGAGTCGATTTTCTTGTTTTATTCACAAATGTAATTGGGTTTAGTATGATGACCTTTAGCTTGTTTACTCCCGATGGTGATGTACCAGAATCGCTCTCTGCTTTACTTGCTTCAGAGCTCCTCATCATCCACATTTCATTTATTTTGCTCTCATATGCGGCATTTACTTTCTCATTTGCTTTGCAAATCATGTATGTGATCCAGCACCAAATGTTAAAGCGGAAAATTTGGGGGAAACGGTTAATACGATTTGGAGCACTATCCAAATTAGATTCACTTTCATTTTTTTCTGTTGTCATCGCTTGGCCATTTTTGCTAATTGGACTCATTTTAGGGTTTACATGGGCGCATAGCCAACTTACATATGTACCATTTTTTGATTCAAAAGTAATTAGTTCCTTAATTGTCTTAATCGTCTATGGCATATATATTTATCAAAGAGTTGTCAAATTAATGAAAGGCTACAACATGGCCTTACTTGGCATTGCCGGATTTCTCATTTTGTTAATAAACTATTTTCTCTCGGGACAATACTCGTCGTTTCATATATGGTATTAGAGTCAGTACAAAAAGGTCGATTTTTATCTTTTGTCCTAACTTTAACCAATGAGCGAAGCCACTGCCAATCTTTTAAAGCCCGTTATGAGTACTCTTCTCATAGCGGGCCGCTAACTAAGCGGAGCCATTGCAAATGTGTTTAAGCTACCTATAAGGATTCCAAAAGCCTAAGAGCAATCTGAGCGAATCCATTACAAGTAGAAACTACCACAAGCAATTGTCTCTATTTACCAGTTATGACTAAAAACATTGAGTTTAGGTCAAAATGTTACTAAAAATTGGAGGAACATATGCGTAAAATAGTAATTGGTTCACGAAAAAGTAATCTTGCCCTTGTTCAAACTGATTGGGTTATTGAACAGTTGAAGAAAATAGGACTTCCTTATGAATTTGAAGTAAAAAAAATTGTTACAAAAGGTGACAAAATCCTTGATGTCACGCTATCAAAAGTAGGAGGAAAAGGGTTATTTGTCAAAGAAATTGAACAAGCACTTGCTGATGGTGAAATTGATTTAGCCGTACATAGTATGAAAGATGTACCCTCTTCTTTGCAAGATGGCTTTACGCTAGCAGCGGTGACAGAGCGAGAAGATCCAAGGGATGCCTTTATTTCCAATAATCATGTAAAACTAGCTGATCTACCTGCGGGGTCTATTGTCGGAACGAGTAGTTTAAGACGATCTGCGCAAATTTTAGCGGAGCGCCCAGACCTTGAAGTAAAATGGATTCGTGGAAATGTTGAAACAAGATTGAGAAAGCTAAAAGAGGAAGACTTTGCTGCAATTATTTTAGCGGTAGCCGGTATTAAGCGGTTAGGCTTCCCAGACGATTTAATTACGGAATATTTAGATGAAACGATGTGTGTCCCAGCTGTTGGGCAAGGGGCATTAGGATTAGAATGTCGTTCTGATGACGAGGATTTAATTACCCTTCTGCAGAATATTAATCATGATCATACAGCCCGTACCGTAACGGCAGAGCGTACATTTTTAAATCGCATGGAAGGTGGATGCCAAGTTCCGATTGCTGGATATGCTGTCGTCACTGAAGATAATGACATTCAACTGACGGCACTTGTTGGCTCTCCTGATGGAAAAGTTTTGTTAAAAGAAACAGTATCAGGTACTGACCCTGTTGATGTTGGAGAGAAAGCGTCACAGCTATTGCTCGATCAAGGAGCAAAAGAGATTCTTGACCAAGTAAAGAAAGAGCTTGATCAAGGATGAGTGGTGGGCCTTTAGCTGGTAAAACGATTCTCGTTACACGAGCAAAGGAACAGGCTAACGACTTATCTCAGTTAATTAAAGAGCAGGGCGGAAACGCGGTAGAGGTTCCGCTTATTGCTTTTGAATCAAGCTTCTCAAAAGAAATTGGGCAAGCCATTCGTCAATTAAAAGACTACGAATGGTTACTTTTTACAAGTGCGAATGGCGTACGTTTCTTTATTGATCATTATAAAACAGTGCAACGAAATGAAGGGTTTCCTGCTATAAAAATAGCTGTCGTTGGGACAAAAACAGAAGAGGCACTAAAGAGCTATCACCTGAGGGCAGATCTGCTTCCAAAAGATTTTGTCGCAGAAGGATTAATTGAAGCATTATCTCCGAAGGTAAAAAAAGGTGATCGCGTTTTAGTTGCTAGAGGAAATCTAGGAAGAGTTGAATTAATACAAGAGTTAACTCAATTAGGAGCGCTTGTTGAAGATCTTCCCGTATATGAAACGATTCATCCGAAAACGGCTACAAAAGAGTTGGAGGCTGTCCTTAATAATAAGGTGAAAATCGATTATGTCACCTTTACAAGCTCTTCGCAGGTTCATCACTTTATGAACGTGCTTTTGGACTTAGGCAAAGAACTAAGCGAAGTTGGAGCAAAGATAGCCTGCATCGGCCCGATTGCTGCACGTACGGCAAGGAATTATGGATTACGTGTTGAAATTATTCCACATACATATACAATTGAACACCTTGTTGAACAAATAATTCTTGATTCGAAGGAGGAGTATTCTAAATGAAAGAGTTATTATTCCGTCGCCACCGCAGATTACGCCAAAGTGCTAGTATTCGTAGTATGATAAGAGAAACTCATTTACATAGTGAAGATTTGATTTATCCGATTTTTGTCGTAGAAGGAACAAATGTCAAAAAGGAAGTTCCTTCGATGCCGAATGTATTTCATTGGTCTCTTGACCTGGTTGATCAAGAGGTAGAAGAAGTGGTGGGCCTTGGAATTCCAGCGATCATCGTATTTGGAGTTCCGGATACAAAAGATGACGTTGGATCATCAGCTTTTCATGATCACGGCATTGTTCAAAAAGCGGTTCGTCAAATCAAGGAAAATCACCCTGATCTAACGGTCATAGCGGATACTTGTTTATGTCAATTTACCGATCATGGTCATTGTGGTGTCATTGAAGAAGGCAAAGTTTTAAATGATCCGACCCTTGATCTACTAGCGAAAACAGCCGTTTCTCAAGCTGAAGCAGGAGCGGATATCATTGCCCCATCGAATATGATGGATGGCTTTGTTGCGGCGATTCGTCACGGGTTAGATGAAGCTGGATATGTAGATGTACCGATTATGTCGTACGCTGTGAAGTTTTCATCTGCTTTTTATGGTCCTTTCCGTGATGCAGCACATAGTTCACCGAAATTTGGAGATCGAAAGACGTATCAAATGGATCCAGCCAACCGTCTAGAAGCGCTACGTGAAGCTGAATCTGATATGGAAGAAGGGGCAGATTTTCTTATTGTGAAACCAGCGCTTTCGTATTTGGATGTGATCCGCGAAGTGAAAGATTTCTCAGGCTTTCCAATTGTAGCTTACAATGTTAGTGGGGAGTATTCGATGGTGAAAGCAGCTAGTCAAAATGGCTGGATTAACGAAAAAGAAATCGTATTAGAGAAGCTTGTGAGCATGAAGCGTGCTGGGGCTGATTTAATTTTAACGTATCATGCAAAAGATGTTGTTCGTTGGATAAAAGAAGATCAGTAAGAAGGGAGCATGAGTGATGCGTACATATACAAAATCAAAGGAAGCATTTAGTAAAGCAAAGCCGTTAATGCCAGGTGGGGTCAATAGTCCAGTTCGTGCCTTTAAATCAGTGAAAATGGATCCTGTCTTTATGGAGCGAGGAGAAGGAGCTAAGGTCTATGACATAGATGGAAATGAGTACATTGATTATGTATTGTCATGGGGACCGCTCGTTTTAGGACATGCTGATGAAAAAGTAATTGCGGCATTAAAAGAAGCTGCCGAAAAGGGAACAAGCTTTGGTGCACCAAGTGAACTTGAAACAAAGCTTGCGGAACTTGTCATCGGTCGTGTGCCGTCGATTGAAGTTGTTCGTATGGTTAACTCAGGAACAGAAGCAACGATGAGTGCCCTGCGTTTAGCAAGAGGCTATACAGGAAGAAACAAGATCTTAAAATTTGTAGGCTGTTATCACGGACATGGTGACTCCTTGCTTATTAAAGCAGGATCAGGTGTTGCGACACTTGGATTGCCTGATAGTCCTGGTGTGCCAAAGTCAATTGCTCAAAATACATTAACAGTCCCTTATAATGATGTAGAAAGTGTTCGTTATGCATTTAAAGAATTTGGTGATGATATTGCTGGTGTCATTGTAGAGCCGGTTGCAGGGAATATGGGTGTTGTTCCACCTGAGCCAGGTTTTCTTGAGGAGCTAAGAACGATCACAGAGGAAAACGGAACGTTATTAATCTTTGACGAGGTTATGACAGGTTTCCGTGTTGGGTATAACTGTGCACAAGGAAAACTTGGGGTGACTCCAGATCTTACGTGCCTTGGAAAAGTAATTGGTGGTGGATTACCGGTTGGTGCATACGGTGGAAAGCGTGAAATTATGGAGCAAATTGCTCCAAGTGGACCAATTTATCAAGCTGGTACACTTTCTGGAAACCCGCTTGCGATGACTGCTGGGTATGAAACCCTTTCACAGTTAACGCCAGCTGATTACGATCGGTTTGAAGAGCTGGCGGAACGTCTTGCAACGGGACTATCTGATGCAGCAAAAAAACATGAGATCCCGCATCATATCAATCGGGCTGGCTCAATGGTAGGGTTCTTCTTTACTGATGAAAAAGTAACGAATTTTGAGAAAGCATCAACATCAAACCTTGATTATTTCACTCGTTATTTCCAAGAAATGATGAACCAAGGAATTTCACTTCCTCCTTCACAATTTGAAGGGATGTTCTTATCAACGAAACATACGGACGAACATATTGATCAAACGATTGCTGCTGCTGAAGTAGCGTTTTCGAAGTTGAAATAGCGAGAAGTCTATCCTATCTATGGTTACTCATAGAAAGGATAGACTTTTTTATTGTTTCAAATAAAAGTACATTGACTTCGCTCCCTGCTTAGAGGTTGTTCAAAAAGGACAAAATCGATCTTTTTGAACAACCTCTATTAATCTTTCCCTTTTTAAGCATAATGCCGAATAACTTGTCATAGAGTGATATTGTACTGACTATGATCGTAACAGAAGGAAAGAGAATATGTTGAGGAGGAATGCAACGTGACACAAGAACACCCGTCTAAGTTATCATTTTCGATTGAGGAATCCGTTTGGTTAAATAAAGGTCAAGAAGTAGAGGAAATCCTAGGGATGTCCTTAGAACCTGAGATCGTCATTGAAGAAAAAGATCTTCATGTCTACATTAAGGGTGGATTACGTCTCGTTGGAGAATACCGTCCAACAGGTAGCGCTGAAGTAGTTGATGTAGATAGTGAATCGCTTGAGGCACAGCTATCATTTAGATCAGCTGGAGATGTGACAATTTCTGATGATGGAACTGGTGAGATTAAACACTTTTTTCCAATTGATGTAACCATTCCAATTAGTCGTATTCAAAATCTTGATGATGTCTATGTGCAAGTGGAGTCTTTTGATTATGATCTTCCTGAAAGAAGTTGCATTCAATTAACTGCTGATATAAGTATTTCTGGAATGACTACGCAACAAGAGACAGTTGAAAAGCGAGTCGAGCAAGAAATCGAAAAAGAAGCCGCAAAGGTAGAAGAACCGAAATTCGGAGCGATTCCGACAGCATTTTCATTTGAAGCTAAAAAACGTCCAGAAGTAGGAGACATGACTCCACCTTCACCGGGAAGATATCCATCTCGTCCTTTTCCTTTTACTCCAGTGAGTGAGGAAAGTGCAGAGCCTGTGGAAGAAAAAACACCTGCAATTGGAGCATCTCCATCAACTAGATATACACGTCAGGAACAAGAGGTAGCAAATTTGAGTTCGAATGAACCTCGTCAAGAGCTAGAGACAAATGAGACATCAAACATAGAGGAAGTAGAGGAAGTAGAAGCAGCAGTAGCAGCAGTAGCAGTACCAACTGAAAGAGTGGAACTAGTAGCAGAGGAAGTAGAAGAAGTAGAGGAAGAAACGGTAGAAGAAGTAGAAGAAGTAGAAGAAGTAGAAGAAATAGCACCAGCCCAAGCTGAAACAAAGATCAACCTAGCTCCTCTAAAAGAAATGGCGGAAGCATTAGTAAAAGCGGAAAGACCAGACACCGTCGATGATGAAAAAGAACAAGTGGCCCCCCCTCGTGAAGAAAATGCTTTGTATTTAACGAGTATGCTTTCAAAAGGGGAAGAAAAGTTTTCGAAATGGAAAATGTGCATTATTCAAGAGAATGAATCTCTAGACACTATTGCCGACCGGTACGATATTAGTACGAGTCAACTCGTTAGAATGAATCGCTTGCAAGGGGAGCAAATAGAAGAAGGTCAGATTCTTTATATACCGGTTAGTGTAGAGTCTTAAAAAGGAGTAACAACATGGAATTGTTGGATTGGCTTAAGGAGAACTATCAATGGCAAAGCGTGAAATTTGTTAACGAAGCGTTAATCGAGACGGAACAAGGTCGAAAAAGGTTGCGCTATTGGTCGGATAAAGCCCTCCTTGATTGGCATATAGAATGGCGTGATCGTTGCAGTGTCACGCCTTATATGCTAGCCGACCGGATGATTCGAAACAAAGATCAAGAAGCTTCCATCTCATGGAAAGGTGGATGGTTGACAGTTCATGATGAAGTCGATCAAAGTGCTGTGGTCAGTCAGTCAGAAACAGAAATTGGCAAGATGATTGGTGCAATGGTTCATTATGGAGTTCAATCAGCAGTTGATGTAGACTCGGTACCTCAGAAAGAACCAATGTATTCCGAGCTTTATTCGCACGTACCATTTCTGAGAGATTCACATAGACAATTTATTGCCCCGTTGCTAATGGAATCAGAAAAGCGAATGAAGAAAGCAATAGCGTTAAAAGCCAGTTTTAAAAACGAAACATTGCCACTACTAGATCCTATTACAACACCGAAACAGGCGAAGAAGGTGTATCAAGTTCTTATCTGGTTTGGCACAAGGCAACCTCCAGAACGTGGATATTATTCTTTACGAATGTTTCTTTCTGAGTGGCTTGAAAAGTATGGGCGAGAGTCACTTGAGATCCTTTTAGCGGGCATGTATGAAGATGATCGAGTTACTAGAGAACAAGCGATTTTACTTTGTGCTGAATGCTTGCACCCATATGAACTCGACAGTCTCGTTATGATGTTAGAACGAAACCCGAGAGATACAGAGATTGAAGAGGAATTACAAAAAATAACAAAAGAGTGGGAACGATCAAAGGTACTTGTTCAAGTCATCAGCGCATCGATCGATAAGAAAAAGAAGGTGTTAACACAATGAATCAAGCACGAACACCGTATGATTCGATTCTTTTTTATTATGACCTGTATCCTCAATCGATTGAAGATTACGGAAAGATTAAGAAAGTCACAACAAGCCGTGGAGTGTTTGCTTTAAAAGAAACAACAATTGGGGCGCATCAAGCAGATGAATTTATCCATGCCCTGCGAAAGCTAACGAAACTAGGCTTTAAGCAAGCTGTTCCGATTCTTCCAACGAAATTTGGGGAGTATACTCTTTCAACTGGAACTCATACCTATTATTTAATGCCTTGGATGGAAGCGATTGAGTATTCGGCAAGAGATTCACAGGAACAAAAGCTTGCATCACAACTTGGAACGATCCATCGTTTAACGGTAAAGACACAACCTTTTTTAAAAGAAAACATTGATGAATCCTATCATCAACTGCTTCGGCGTTGGGAGATGAGGAGGCTTACGTTAAATCGCTTTGCGGATGAATCAGAACGAAAAACATACATGTCACCATTTGAATTAACCTTTCTAACGCATGCCTACATGCTTGATCAGATGGCAGAGGCTGCAAAGAACCATTTGGAAAAGTGGTATGAAATTTGTTTAGAAAAAGAAAAATATCGGACGGTACTTTGCCATGGACGGATAAATCGATCGCACGCTTTTTTTAATTCTGATAATGAACCTCTTTTATTGAACTTTGAAAGAGCCTGTATTGATACCCCGTCTCGAGATATTGCGAGTTTTTGTCGATATAGCTTCCGTCATGCTTATTGGGTTGAAGAAGAGGTGCTGAAATGGTTTATGAACTACGAGCGCCATCTTCCTCTTTTAGAAGAAGAAAAACATTTAATCTGTGCGTATTTGAATTTTCCAGAACCGATTGCTTTTGCTGTCGATGCATATGTTGCAAGCAAAGGGAATATGAGAGAGTTTGAGCATGTCCAAAGACTAGAAAAGCGCTTAACGTCAATGCGCAGAGTACAGCGACTGACGCAAAAGCTTATCATCGTGTCAGATCATCAACAACAAGAACAACAGTAACGTTCTCTTCATTGAAGAGAGCGTTATTTTTTCTTTAATGAGTAGATAGGTTTTGTCTTTGTATTAGATAAATCGTAGGCTAATGGAAAAATATAGGACGATCATTATCGTTAATAAGATAACATCAAACGTAGTTGGTAGCAAAAGTGTACGTAAAAGCTGAAAGCCGATGAGCGGAATGAGTATTTGAGCAAACATAGCCCGTAATTTTAACCACCAAATAGGGCGATTATGATGGTGATGATGATGAAAACGCCTGAAACGACGACGCATCGTGACACCTCACTTTCTAAAGAACTCCTTACTTTTACGTTATGCAACAACCCAATAGATGTGCAAGCAAGTAGACTTTTTGCAACGAGTTGTAATCATCGTATAAAAAAGAAAAAAATGGGCGATCCTGTTATTGACGAATGAATACAATTCGAGCTAAAATATAACAACAATCATTGAATGCATAGAATAGGAAGAGTAGGATCGGAACCTTTTAGAGAAAGAAATCATTTGCTGAGAGATTTCTTAAGATGTACGATTCGAATGTCGCCTAGGAGCAGCTTTGCTGAAAAAAGTGTCCATTAACAAAGACGCTAAAGTAAGCTTAGCCGGATACTGACCGTTATCAGTTTAAGTGTGTAGCACACATAGGATTTATTTGTGTTGCAAACAAAGGTGGTACCGCGAGTGAACTCACTTCGTCCTTTGGATGGAGAGGGTTTTTTTATTTGTTCTATTTTAAGGAGGATCTAATAATGAGTGATGAAAAGCTAACGATGCCAACGAAATACAATCCACAAGAAACCGAAGCAAAATGGTATTCTTATTGGATAGAGGGTAAATTTTTTGAGGCAACAGGTGATGAATCGAAACAACCATATTCAATTGTTATTCCACCACCCAATGTAACTGGAAAGCTTCATTTAGGACATGCTTGGGATACGACATTGCAAGATATTCTTGCTCGTGTGAAACGAATGCAAGGGTATGACACTCTTTGGTTACCAGGAATGGACCATGCAGGGATTGCAACACAAGCAAAAGTAGAAGGGAAACTAAAAGAAGAAGGACTAAGTCGTTATGATTTAGGCCGTGAGAAGTTTCTAGAAAAATCATGGGAATGGAAAAAAGAGTATGCTTCTTTCATTCGCAACCAATGGTCAAAGGTTGGACTCTCACTCGACTATTCCCGTGAACGTTTCACGTTAGATGAAGGTCTTTCAAAAGCGGTTCGTGAAGTATTTGTTAAGCTTTATGAAAAAGGATTAATTTACCGCGGAGAATACATTATTAACTGGGATCCACAAACAAAAACAGCGCTATCAGACATTGAAGTCATTCATCAAGATGTTCAAGGCGCATTCTATCATATGAACTATCCTTTAACAGACGGTAATGGGCAAATAGAGGTCGCAACAACGCGTCCAGAAACGATGCTTGGTGATACAGCTGTTGCTGTTCATCCTGAAGATGAACGATACAAACATTTAATTGGCAAAACGGTTACCCTTCCGATTACAGGTCGAGAAATTCCAATTGTTGCGGACAATTATGTTGACATGGAGTTCGGTTCAGGAGCCGTAAAAATTACACCAGCCCATGACCCGAATGACTTTGAAATTGGAAACCGTCACAATCTAGCACGCATCCTCGTTATGAATGAAGACGGTACGATGAATGATAAAGCTGGAAAATACAACGGAATGGACCGCTTTGAGTGCAGAAAACAAATCGTAAAAGATTTACAAGAATCTGGCGTCTTATTTAAAATTGAGGAGCATATGCATTCTGTTGGGCATTCAGAGCGTAGTGGTGCAGTTGTTGAACCTTATTTATCAACACAATGGTTTGTGAAAATGCAACCATTAGCAGATGCTGCAATTGACCTCCAAAAAACAGAAGAAAAAGTAAACTTTGTTCCAGACCGTTTTGAGAAAACGTACATGCGCTGGATGGAAAACATTCGTGACTGGTGTATTTCAAGACAGCTTTGGTGGGGGCATCGTATACCAGCATGGTATCATAAAGAAACAGGTGAAGTATACGTTGGACACGAAGCACCAGCAGATGAGGAAAATTGGAAACAAGATGAAGACGTACTAGATACATGGTTTAGTTCCGCTCTTTGGCCTTTTTCAACGATGGGATGGCCAGATGAAGCATCACCAGATTTTGATCGTTTCTATTCAACGAATGTGTTGGTAACGGGTTATGACATCATTTTCTTCTGGGTATCAAGAATGATCTTCCAAGGGCTTGAATTTACAGGGGAAAGACCATTTGATGATGTCCTTATTCATGGGCTTGTTCGTGATTCAGAAGGCCGTAAAATGAGTAAGTCTCTCGGAAATGGAGTCGATCCAATGGATGTTATCGACAAATACGGGGCGGATTCCTTGCGATTCTTTCTATCTACTGGTAGTTCCCCGGGAAATGACTTACGCTTTTACTGGGAAAAAGTCGAATCAACGTGGAATTTCGGTAATAAGATCTGGAATGCTTCACGTTTTGCCCTTATGAATATGGAAGGCTTAACGTACGATGAGATTGATTTAACAGGTGAGAAAACAATTGCTGACAAATGGATCTTAACTCGCCTTCAAGAAACGATTGCCGATGTAACGCGTTTAATTGATGCCTATGAGTTTGGCGAAGTGGGACGTTTGCTTTATAACTTTATCTGGGATGACCTCTGTGATTGGTATATTGAAATGGCGAAATTGCCATTGTACGGAGAAGACGAAGTAGCTAAGAAAATGACTAGATCAGTTCTAGCTTATGTTCTTGATCAGACAATGCGACTTCTACACCCAATGATGCCATTTATTACCGAGGAAATTTGGCAGCATTTGCCGCATAAGGGCGAATCGATTACAATCGCAGCATGGCCAGAGAAAAATGAGGCCGATATATTCGAAGATGCTGTTGAAGATATGGAACTATTAAAAGAAATCATTCGCTCCGTTCGAAATACAAGAGCAGAGTTGAATGTACCAATGAGCAAGCAAATTGAATTGCTGATTTCTGCTAAAGACGACCAAGTACTAGGGAAACTAACTCGTGGCCAAAGCTATATCGAGAAATTCTGTAACCCAAGTAAACTTGAAGTTGGTACGGATGTAAAAGCACCAGAAAAGTCAATGTCACAAGTTCTTTCTGGAGTAGAGATATTCTTACCACTAGCAGGCTTACTAGATTTGGATGCAGAAATTGCTCGTCTCGAAAAAGAATTAGAAAAGTTGAATAAAGAAGTCGAACGAGTAGACAAGAAATTAGGCAACAAAGGTTTTATCGCGAAAGCTCCTGAGAAAGTCATTGAAGAGGAAAAAGCGAAGCAAGCTGATTATATGGAGAAGCGTGAAACGGTGCAAGCGAGAATTGCGGAGTTGAAGGCTTAGAAGAATCGTATTTTGGAAAAAGAGCTTGGATTGTATCCAAGCTCTTTTCTACATGTAACTATATATATTTACTCAATTACTAGGTTTATTGATATATGATAAGTGAAAGATTTAATCTTTTCATATTGTGAATCCAACGAAGAACTAACAAAAATAGCAATGGTAAGGTTAAAATTATTTTGATCCTCAGTTTCTACATTAAGAATCTTTTATAAGAAATAACCCTTTCAAAGAAGGTTTAGATTATTCTATAGATTTACTTGTTCAGTTTACTCTTAGATAATCAAACGGCTTTCATGTTACGAGTGGTGGAACGAAGGTTGTGTTTAAGAATATTCATGAATATAAATCGGAAGAGAAATACTCCCGCTTCAATAAAGATGATCTTGAAGATTGAAATGCTGAAAGAATTATCGGTATAATAGACCGTGACCAAGACGAATAGCATCGGCTTTAATGTTTTAGAGGTTGGTCCAAAAGGTGAGTCGCCTTTTTGGAGCAACCTTTATTTTAGAGAAATAGAGGAAAAAGGGGATGGGTACATGAAGACGAGTGCTGAGACAATTGAATGGATTCATAGTTTATTGCCATTTGGAATCAAGCCTGGGTTAAAAAGAATGGGCTGGATGCTCGAACGCCTTGGGAATCCTGAAAAACAACTAAAGGCCGTTCATATTGGTGGAACGAACGGGAAAGGCTCTACACTTAGTTTTATGAGGCATGTGTTAGAAGCAGCTGGTTATAATGTAGGGACGTTTACTTCGCCTTTTATTGAATTGTTTGAAGAACGGATTTCATTTAATGGGATACCAATCGATGAAGCTTCGCTCGTTGAATGTGGCAACCGCGTTCGTCCATTAGTGAAAGAGCTGGCGAAAACTGAGCTTGGCAGTCCGACAGAATTTGAAGTGATTACAACGATTGCCTTTGACTATTTTGCCAATATAGCAAAGCCTGACATCGTTTTACTAGAAGTAGGCTTAGGTGGGAGATTAGATTCGACGAATGTGATTGAGCCGATTCTTTCAGTCATCACATCAATTGGATTTGATCATATGCACATTTTAGGCGAAACGCTTTCTGAAATTGCAACTGAAAAAGCAGGAGTCATAAAACAGTCAATCCCAATTGTTTCTGGCGTATCACAAAAAACGGCGCAAGATATCATAATGGGGAAAGCAGCCAATGTACATGCAGACTACTATCAACTAAGTGTTGATTTTCACGAACGTTTACTTAGCGTTGATGGGACGAAGCAACAGTTTACATATGAAAGTGATGTTCGCTCTTTGGCCAATGTAACGATTCAAATGCCTGGAGCCCATCAACGGGAAAATGCTTCAGTTGCCATAAAGACATTAGATGTGTTGCGAGAAAAAGAGTACCATTCTATTACGGATGAGCATATTCGAAAAGGCTTAGCTGCCACGACCTGGATTGGTCGATTTGAAAAGCTAAGTGAAAAGCCTCTTGTGATTGTTGATGGCGCCCATAATAAAGAAGGAATGGAGTCATTAGCGCAGACGCTCGAGCAGCATTATCCATTGAAACGCTATCGCTTTCTTGTGGCGGCTACAAAAGAAAAAGATATGAATGCATTGTTGAAGCCTTTTGAAAAAATGGATGCCTCATTTGCATTCACAACGTTTGATTTCTTTCGTGCAGCAGATGCCCAAACATTATGTGAGCAAGCAGCAGTTACAACAAAACGGTACGAAACAAACTGGACGAATGCTTTCATTGCGGAAGTAACCGCGCTCGAAGAAGATGAAATGTTAATCATTTGTGGATCCCTTTATTTTATCTCTGCCGTTAGAGAAAGATGGTATAGCAAGTAAGAGTAGGCTCGATTGTATTTAAAAGTCGAGCATGAAAAGCAACCGTTCTGCAAAGGAAAAGATATGAAAGAACCTGCAACGTAAAGAATAGGTTCTTTCATGTTTTTTCTTCTAGTTAAAATAAGTATTTATTCCTAATAGCCATCCCAAATTACTTAATTTCTGTCAAGCTTTCCGTCAAAGCCGTTCTTTTCATTAGTTCTTCTTTATTATACAATAATCACAGCATGCTTAATAGATTCAGAGATGACTATTGTCATAGGCATATATGCTAACGTAGCGTTACTTACTTTTTTTCGCCTTGAGTATTCTATTCGCGTTTTTTCTTTCAAAACAAGTAGAACTTGAATGGAAAGAAAAAAAGCTCGTAGAAGAAATGAGTAGTATGGAGAAACTCCGATATTAACGGTTGGAGAACTAATTGAAAACAGGTATATGAATACAGAAGAGAATGAGCGATTTTTTCAGAGCTTTTCAAAAGAGTTGTATGTGATGGTAAATGGAAATACAATTGGTTACTCTGCTTATTTGGTCAAGTCTCGAGATTCTAAGTAAAGTAGGTACAAATGGATGATGGTACTCATTTTTATTTATATCTTTATAATAGGCATTACGCTAGGTTCCTTCTATAACGTTGTCGGCATCCGCGTTCCGGTAGGAGAATCAATCGTTCGGCCACGGTCACATTGCACGGCCTGTAACCGTGACTTAGGAGCGCTTGATTTGGTGCCTGTTTTTTCGTATTTGGTGTTACGTGGACGCTGTTGCGGGTGCAAACAAATGATTTCGCCGTTGTATCCTTTTACCGAGTTCATGACAGGTGTGTTGTTTGTTGCTTCGTTTATCGTGTTTGGATGGACGTGGGAGACGGTTGTTTCGATGCTGTTAATGTCGCTACTAGCAATTATTTTTGTCAGTGATCTTCGTTACATGCTCATACCGGATAAAGTGTTGCTGTTCTTTTTTCCTCTTTTTCTCCTTTTGCGAGTGACAGTTGCACCACTTGACCCGCTTTGGGATGCATTGGTTGGGGTGGCACTTGGCTTTACGTTATTGCTTGCAATTGCCATCATTAGTCAGGGTGGTATGGGTGGTGGCGATATTAAGTTGTTTGCGGTGTTAGGTCTCGTGCTAGGTTGGCAGGGCGTATTATTTGCGTTTTTCTTTTCTTGTTTTTATGGAGCGATCATTGGTGGAATCGGTTTAGTTATCGGCAAGTTGGAACGTAGGAAGCCAATTCCTTTTGGGCCATTTATTGTACTGGGCACAATTACTGCTTATTTTATTGGCTCGAGTTTAATAGAATGGTATATAAGCACGTTTCTAACATAAACCAAAGGGTCTGACCCTTTTACCCTTTGATATAATAATGAAATCTGTGAATGCGTTAATGGATCAGCTTCTTTTGGCATTAGCTCGTGCAGTAGGCATTTCCGACACATATCTCAGTTCGATTGTGATCGTGGAGGGCGATGGGACAGATTTTTTAGCAGATGAAGAGATGGAAGAAGAAGAAACAGTTGTCACCATTTTCCCTAAAATTTCTGATCTGTATGAAGATGAACAGGAATCGAATGATTCATCACCAGACGTCGAATCATTGCCGATCTCCATAGAAGGAATACGGACAGTTAGGTTACATGTGAAAGTTCGTGCAAATGATTACGAGGGACTGGCTCGTTTCACTGAAGAAATTGATCTTGGATCGTTTGATGAATATTGATTCTATTTCATATGTTAGTCCACGTGAGCAAATTCGAGTGAAAGATGCAGTCGATCTTTTCGAATTTATGATCGTCCTCTCCGCATTCTATTTTCCTGAAGTAGCTGAAGGATTACAGGAGGAAACGCCTTTAATAGAATATCCGCGACCAGGTGGGAAACGCTCACCTCTTTATAACGAATCCGAATACAAAAAAGAAGGAAGAAATCTTCCTTCTTTTTTGTATTCTCTCGTTCTATTATCTGTTCACTTTTAATAGAATAAGAGTAAAGAACGGTTTACGAGAGGAGTGACTACTGTGGGAAGAGAAAAACAAACAATCTCGGTTCGTTTAAATGGGAAAGAACAAAAGATCAACGAGCATAATAAAGATGCAAACGTGAAAGATGAAGTTGGAGCGACCCGTGAACATGTAGTAGAAGACGAAGCTGAAATCATTCCTCAACCAGATAACATCATAGATTTTGGAAAAAGACAGGAAGAAAGAATCCGAAATGGACAACCTTATTGGGATGATGGATTTAGTGAAAAAAGTCCAAAGTTACCCTTTAATCGTAAGAAAAAAACACATAGTGGTGCAAAAAATCCGAAGTTTCCGGTGATGCTTGTTGTCGCCTTATTTTCAGCAGTAGTAGTGGGACTTAGTTTAGGTTTTATGATCTTAACGGTTTTTACAGGCAATCCTACTAGTGTAACAGTCGAAGACACGACAACAGGAGCGATTCCGACTTTCTCAGATGGTGGAGATAGCTTTCCGGTTTTAACGTTAGAGGTCGTTCAAGGTGGAGCCTTTTCTGATCTCGCGAAAGGCGAAGAAATTGTTGCTCAGTTAAAAGGCCAAGGAGTTGCTGGTACGTTAACAAAAGGGACTGATCCGATTTATATGTTTATAGGTGCTGGTGGAGATCGTGCACAAGCGAATAAAGTCGCTTCTCTTTATGAAAGTTATGGACAAGATACGTATTTAAAATCTTTTCAAGTTGATGGTCAAGCTGTGACAGGACAATCCGAGGCAGTAACGGCCTGGTTTACGAACGCAATCGCTCATTACAAGGAACTTCTTCAGTTATCAGTTGATGCCCTTGGTGGTGGATCTTTGCTTACACCTGAGCGTCTTGGGCAATTAACGCAATCAACAGACAGTTTACAAGCGGAAAGAGATCAAGCATTTACGCAGCTGTCACAAGCAGCACAAGTTCATGCATTGGCACTTGGCGACAATTTGGTTCTTGCTGGAGACAAGCTCGCAGCATATGTTGATTCTTCTGATGAAAAAGTGTTATGGCAGTCGCAACAAGCACTTTTGGATGCTCTCGTTGAATATGATCAACTCGTACAAGCGCAACAATAACTAAAGTAGAGAAAGGTGGCCAACGAACTTGCGCCATCTTTTTTGCGTATTTCAATAAGGTACAATATCCACTTATCTTCATGTAATTAAATGCTGAAATTCGCAATTAAACCGGATTCGCTGTTAAAAAACGGAATTTGCTAATATAAATTCGATTTAGCTGATAAATTAAGCTTTTCGCTGATATATTGACGAATTCGCTGATAAAATTCAAATGTAGCGAAAAAGTGTGGTAGTTCCTGAACAAAAAGCACTGAAGCAAGTCAGGTTTTGAATGGACAGCAACATTATAAGCTCTTAGGTCAGTTTTCCTAACACATTTATGGCAGAAATAAGAAAAATTTGGTATTCTAATTTCGAACCTGTACAATAAAAAGAAAAACAATTGTAGAGGTGACCCCTTCATGAAATCTTTCATTTTAGCCTCAGGTTCCCCGAGGCGAAAAGAATTGCTCGAACAAGCCCATTATGTATTTTCCATTGAAACAAGTACGGTAATCGAAGAAGTAGAGGAGGGACTGTCTCCAGCTGATGTCGTTATGCAATTAGCTAGTCAAAAAGCAGAAGATGTTTGGGTAACAAATAAAGACGCGATTGTGCTTGGCTCTGACACTGTCGTTGCGTTTGGTGATAATATTCTTGGGAAACCACAAGACGAAAAAGAAGCAGAAGTAATGCTACGATTGTTATCTGGTCATACTCATAGTGTCTATACTGGAGTGGCGCTTTACTCTCGCGAAGGAAACAAGATATTTTATGAGAAAACCGATGTTGAATTTTACCCGTTATCAGATGATGATATCTCGATGTACATTCGTAGCGGTGAACCGTTTGATAAAGCGGGTAGCTATGGTATCCAGGGTTTCGGAGCCTATTTGGTGAAGCGAATAATCGGTGATTACTTCTCCGTTGTTGGATTGCCTCTTGCAAAAACGATGAGAGAATTGCAAAAACTAGGCATTACCCCAAATATGTAAGTGAAGTTTCATAAAACCTACCTCACTTGAACAAAGTAGAAAGGAGTGTTTCCTCTGCCTCAATCATCATTCCTCATCCGAGATGTTCCCTTACGTGAAAGACCGCGTGAACGATTGTTGAAAGAAGGAGCAAGTGCTTTGACGAATCAAGAGATCCTGGCGATATTACTTAGGAGTGGGACGAAAAAAGAATCAGTTTTACAAGTTGCTCAACAAGTGTTAGCGAAATTTGATGGACTTATGCTGTTAAAGGACGCCGCGATTGAAGAGTTATGTACGATTAATGGAATTGGAGAAGCTAAGGCGATCGAGCTTTTAGCCGCGATTGAGCTAGGTAGACGAATTCACTGCTTGAAGCCTGATGAACGATATGTGATTCGTTCACCAGAAGATGTGTCCAATTACGTGATGGAGGATATGCGCTTTCTGAAGCAAGAGCATTTCGATTGTTTGTATCTTGACACGAAGAATCATGTCATTTTACGAAAAACGATTTTCATTGGCAGTTTAAATGCAAGCATCGTCCACCCACGTGAGGTGTATAAAGAGGCATTTCGTAGATCAGCGGCTTCGATTATTTGCTTACACAATCATCCTAGTGGCGATCCAACCCCTAGCCGGGAAGATATTGAAGTGACGAAACGATTAACAGAGTCAGGAAAAGTGCTCGGGATTGAACTACTTGATCATATTATTATTGGGGATCGCAAATTTGTCAGTCTAAAGGAGCAAGGACATGTCATATAATAAGGACGCCACATCGAGAAAGAGGTCAAAAGAAAATTTGAGGATAGCGATCCTTTGATGAGAATGGTAACATAGGTTTGTCGCCTTTTTCTGGGGGGAAAGGGAGAATGGAGAGCTGTTGATCAAAACGATTTCCTTGTATACTTGGTAAGTTCAGCAATTAAATTTGAGGAGTTTGATTAATTCTTTGCATTTCGTCAAAAGTTGGGGAACTTAAGGCTATTTTTTTTAATAATTATTCGTTATAATGAAGGTTATGATTTCGGATTTGTATGAAGGGAGATACATAGATGTTTGGTGGGTTCTCAAAAGATATAGGAATTGATTTAGGAACAGCAAACACGCTTGTTTACGTAAAAAGTAAGGGCATTGTCGTTCGTGAACCATCCGTAGTAGCACTAAGAACAGATACAGGATCAATTGAAGCAGTTGGTAACGATGCAAAGAACATGATCGGACGTACGCCTGGTAACATTGTTGCCGTTCGTCCAATGAGAGATGGGGTTATTGCCGATTTTGATACAACCGCAACGATGTTAAAATATTTTATTCAACAGGCACTAAAAAATCGTTCGATTTTTGCACGTAAGCCATCAGTAATGGTATGTGTACCGTCTGGCATTACAGCAGTTGAGAAGCGAGCAGTTGAAGATGCGACGAAGCAAGCTGGAGCAAAAGAGGCTTATACATTAGAAGAGCCGTTTGCTGCAGCGATTGGTGCCGATCTGCCTGTATGGGAACCAACGGGAAGCATGGTTGTTGACATCGGTGGAGGTACGACCGAAGTCGCGATTATTTCACTCGGTGGCATTGTTACGAGCCAGTCGATTCGCGTAGCTGGTGATGAGATGGATGAGGCAATTATTCAATATATTAAGAAAAAGTATAACTTAATGATTGGAGAAAGAACGTCTGAAGCGCTTAAGCTAGAGGTTGGATCTGCTGGTGCACCAGAAGGCGTTGATGATATGGATATCCGTGGACGAGACTTGCTAACGGGTCTTCCAAAGACTATTACGGTTACAGCGGAAGAAATTGCGGGAGCACTCGCTGATACGGTCACAACGATTATTGAAGCAGTGAAAAATACGCTAGAACAATCTCCACCAGAGCTTGCAGCGGATATTATGGATAGAGGAATCGTCCTTACAGGTGGGGGAGCGCTTCTGCGTAACCTTGATCGTGTATTAAGTGATGAAACGAATATGCCTGTTCTTGTAGCTGAGAATCCATTAGATTGTGTAGCGATTGGAACAGGAAGAGCGCTTGAAAATCTTCATTTATTTCGTTCAAAAGCGGGGATCACATCACGCTCGGATAGAAAATTGTAAGTAGGTGTCAGGCATGCCATCCTTTTTTTCAAACAAAAAATTAATTATTCTTCTCGTCAGCATTATTATTTTGGTCGCCATGATTGGCTATTCTCGTTCAGATCGAGAACAAGTAACGGGACCAGAACAAGTCATCAGAGATGCTGTTGGATGGGTGCAAACCATTTTTACGAAACCCGCATACGCTGTAGCGGGTTTCTTTGAAAATGTTAGAGATATCCAGCATATGTATGAGGAAAATAAAGTGCTTAAAGCAAGACTTGATGAATATGCGCAAATTTCAGTTGAGCGGAGTTTGCTTAGAAATGAGAACAATACATTAAAAGACATGCTCGAATTAGAAGAAAGTTTAAACGATTATTTAATGAGATCGGCGGTTGTAATTCAAAGAAGTCCAGATCGTTGGACAGAGTATATTGGGTTAAACAAGGGATCAGATGATGGAATCGAGCCAAACATGGGTGTCATTGATTCAAAAGGTGGGTTAATTGGAAAAGTAAAGCAAGTAAGTGAATTTTCCTCTAGAATTCAGCTTTTATCCGACAATGATCGCACAAACAGAGTATCGGCAATGATTGCAATGGATCAGCCAGAGTATGGCTTCATAGAAGGCTATGATGAGGATGCTGGGTTATTGATTATGCGAAAAATTGATTTCGAAGCAGAAATTGAAGAAGGTCAAATGGTTACGACATCAGGTAAAGGTGGCGTGTACCCAAGTGGCTTGCTAATTGGTGAAGTCGTCCGTGTAGAACCAGATGAATACGGATTAACTCAAAATGCTTTTATTGAGCCCACAGCTGACTTTTATGCATTAGATTATGTGTATATTATTGAGCGTACAAGTACGACACTTGATCCAGAATTGCTTGAGGAGGAAACATCGTGAGCCGTTTCTATATTCCTACACTCGTTTTTCTCTTGTTGGTTATAGAAGGTACGCTCTTTCAATTGGTCACACCTTATCAGCATGATATCGGTGTAACAATTGTGCCTCGGTTTATTGTTGTGATGCTTGTCCTTATTGGCATCCACTTCGGTCGTTATAGTAGTATTATATATGGTCTTGTTTTAGGACTTGTATACGATATCGTTTATACGCAGCTCCTTGGTGTATACATGTTTGGTTTTGGATTCATAGGCTATGCGTTTGCCTATACATATAAGCTCGTACAGGATTCTCTTTTGCTGCATTTGTTATTTGTGGCGCTAGCAGTTTCTATTTTTGAGTATTATCAATTTGGTTTGTACCGACTAATTGGAATAACGGATTTGTCAGCCATTCATTTTTTCAATGAACGTTTTTTACCAGGATTGGTGTTAAATATCGCTTTTGCTACCCTAGTCTATATTCCTGTTAAGAAACTATTTCAGTATGTCGGAAAACAAGCAAGTCTTCGTCAAAGGTAAAATACGACAAAAAAACGTGATTTTTCTACATCTTTCTCAAGACAAAGAAGGGTTTAGCGGGCGTCGTGTTGAATTAACGTATCATCACTGTTTTCTCGTTTTACTCGGGTGAGGTGACCGTACAAGTGCGAGCAACGAAGGTGAGTGAGGCTGAGGTGAACACAACTATGGTTTCGAAAAAGCAAAATGTGACGATAAAAGGAACAAAAGAAGGATTGATCTTTCTATTAGATGATTGTTGCTCCTATGAGAGTTTACTCGAAGAACTAGTAGAAAAACTGTCATCTAAGCACTATCAACAAGCAGACGGACCAGATGTTTCGGTGAAGGTCGATATTGGTTATCGGTATCTTCAAGAACATCAGCAAGCTGAGTTAGAGGATATTATTACAGAAGGTCGTAATTTAGCTGTTGATCAGTTTGAATCTCGTGTTCTATCAAAAGAAGAATCTGAGAAAATTCGCCAAGATTCACAAACTGTGACATTAATGCGAATCATTCGGTCTGGACAAGTACTTAAAGTAAATGGCGACGTCTTGTTAATAGGCGATGTCAATCCTGGAGGAACCCTTATAGCAAACGGTAACATCTATGTAATGGGTGCTCTGCGCGGTATCGCTCATGCCGGATTTGAAGGCAATGTTAAGGCAGTTATTTCTGCCTCTTTATTAGCACCTTCACAGCTGAGAATTGCTGAAGAGATTAGACATTTTGAATCAGATAAATCGAATGAACAAATAATGGCTAGTGCTTTCTTGGATGAACAAAAAACGTTTCAACTAGGACGAGTTCAACAATTGATTCAAACTCATCCAGAACTTGCAAAAAATGAGGCAAAGCTGCTAGTTTAAGAGGTTGTTCAGAAAGTTCGATTTAGTACCTTTTTGAACAAGATCTTTAAGGAATGATATTTTAGAAAGGGGTCATCAACGTGGGAGAGGCAATCGTCATTACAAGTGGAAAGGGTGGCGTTGGGAAAACAACAACGTCAGCCAATATTGGCACTGCCCTTGCGCTTTCGGGGAAGAAAATTTGCTTAGTAGATACAGACATCGGGCTCCGCAATCTTGATGTTGTCATGGGTCTAGAAAATCGAATTATTTATGACCTCGTTGATGTGATAGAGGGGCGTTGTAAATTAAATACTGCTCTTATCAAGGATAAACGCTTTGATTGCATGTATTTACTACCAGCTGCACAAACGAAAGATAAGACTTCTGTAGAACCGGAGCAAATGAAGGAAATTATTGATGAGCTGAAGCAAGAATACGACTATGTGATTATTGATTGTCCTGCTGGAATTGAGCAAGGCTTTAAAAATGCTATAGCAGGAGCAGACCGCGCGATTGTTGTGACAACACCTGAGATTTCTGCCGTTCGAGATGCAGATCGAATCATTGGGTTACTGGAACAACAGGATATCGAGTCTCCTAAATTAATTGTCAATCGTATTCGTAGTCATATGATGAAAAATGGTGACATGCTAGATGTGGATGAGATAGCTGAACGACTAGCGATCGACCTAATTGGTATTGTCGTTGATGATGAAAATGTCATTAAGCATTCAAATAAAGGAGAGCCAATTGCTCTTCACACAACGAGCAAAGCATCGATCGCTTATCGAAATATTGCTCGTCGAATTCTTGGAGAAACGGTACCACTTATGTCCCTTGATGAACAAAGGGGCATGTTAGCTAAGATTAAGCAGTTTTTTAGTGTACGATAAGAATTGATAATACAAGAGTAAGGGATCAGGACATGACCCTTGCTCTTTTTAATATTAGCGTCTAAACTTGTTTGTTAACAAGCTAAAATGCGGAGGTACAAGATCATTTCTCAGTAAAATGGAAAAAAAATGACCTTTTTGAAAACTTCGAAAAGTTCAAATTTCGCCATTATGGATGATTATCTATGTGTAAGATCCTTGAGACGGGGTGAGAAAGGTTTCGCTTCTTATCATTCACTTTCTGAGCGTCGTGCCAATTATTTGGCAGAGTTCGGTAACAGAGGAAGGAAGGCATGTTATTATAGTCTCCGAGAATGTGGTTTTTAAAAATAGGAGGCCAAAAATACATGACGATGATGGAAGAACATTTGGAAGAAACTACAAAGAGCATTCGTTGTATGGTGTTGACGATTACGGATTCATGTTCATACGAGAATGATAAGAGTGGAGCACTTATCCGGTCAATGTTAGAAGAAAAAGGACACATTGTTTCTGAATATCAAATTATTAATGCGGAATACAGTTTGATTCAACACTGGATTAAAATTGCTGCGATTCGTGCAGATGTTGACGCTATTCTAATTACAGGTGGAACAGGTATTGCCCTACATGATACGACTCATGAGGCTGTTCGCGATAGCTTAGATAAAGAAATGCCAGGGTTTGGAGAGCTTTTTCGTCATTTGAGTTTCACAGAAGAAATCGGTACAGCTGCCATTTTAAGTCGTGCGATTGCTGGTGTACGTGATGGCAAAGCGATTTTTTCAATGCCACGTCCAACAGGTGCGATTCAACTAGCGATGGACCGAATTATCTTACCAGAGCTTTGCTCGGTTATGAAAGAAATACTTATGGATAAAGTGCGAGTGTAAATAGAATTTAGTGACGAAGAAGGCTGTTTTGAGTTGATCTCATGCAGTCTTTTTGTGTTGAAATCTGAAATAACAGATAGATACTAACTGCCCTAAAAGGTTTAACCTTTTGGGGCAGTTAACTTCCGTTCTTACCGATGCTGTTCATAAACAGCAGCTTTTGTTTGGTTCTTTAGCCATTCTATCTCTTCTGCTTTGAGTTTGCACGATTCAATGGCTTTGCTGTTGGCTATAACTTGCTCCGCACTGCTTGCTCCTGTAACAACAGATGCTACAACTGGAGAAGTGAGGCAATAGGTAAGAGCAATCGCTTGGAGTGGGCGCCCTTGTAAAAGCTCTGCTTCAAATGATGATCTAAGTGAGTCTAGTTCATCATAGGAGTAATTAAGATAGCCTTTTTCTTTCATAGAGTCAGAAACCTTCTCAAGTGATCGGTTAGTAAGCAAGCCTTTTGCGACAGGTCCTCTTGCTACAATGCTGACTTGATGGTTTTCTAAGAAAGAAAACATTTCTTCTGGTCGACGGTCAAGCAAATTGTATTGCATCATAATGCTGACAACTTGTGAACGCTTTACGTATTCGCGAATAACATTAGGGCGAATTGATGAAATGCCGTAATAACGAATCAGACCTTCTTGCTGTAATTCATCAAACGCTTCAATCGTTTCATCAATGTTGTCTTCAATCGTGCCGCCGTGAAGCTGAAACAAGTCAATATAATCGGTTTGTAATCGTGTTAGACTATCTTTTACAGCGTTTTTAATGTGTGATTTAGATGGGTCCCACGTCCACCCTTCTTTGCCCTTTTCAAAGCGATTGCCTGCCTTCGTAGCTAAAACAAGGTCTTGGCGCTTTCCTTTTATGACATCCCCAATGATCTCTTCGTTTAGACCTTGGTCATACAAGTCAGCGGTATCTAAGTAGTTAATTCCACAATCTAAGGCTGTTTCGATAATTTTTTTTGCCTCATTTGTTTCTGTGCCGATACTCATGCAACCGAGTCCAATCTCACTAACAACTAAATCAGAGTGTCCGAGTTTGCGTTGTCTCATTTTCTAGCTCCTCTCATCTGAATCAATTTTACTTGTTACTAGAGGTAAATGAAAAAGGGAAGGTCCCCCTTTTGAGTAATCCTCGAGGAAGTTAAAAAAGGACAGGTCACCCTTTTTTAGTCCTGAGGAAGCTGCAATGGCTCCGCACGCTGCGCACCTTCTAGGAGAACCCCACTCCTAGGAGGCTTAAATGAAGGCAACGGCTCGAGGTAAATCAAAAAGGGAAAGGTCACCCTTTTTGATTTACCTCTTCTATTATGTCATATCGAAAACGGACAAGTCATATAGTTTAAGTAAATAAGTTCGTAAAAAAAGGATGGGGGAGCTTATGTCCAAGAATCTTAATAAAGTTCGGAGGCAATTAGACACTAAAAGGCGACAGATTAATCAAAATGTAAAGCAACGTGAACGAACTGTGCCGATGTTTATGAATCGTCACGAGGATGCAAGAGAAGAACCAGATTTCTATGTACCACCGAATGAAAACAACAGTGCTCTACCACAAGCGAAAAAAGGGGATTTCTTTTTATTTCGAGTAATGGCTGCCATTTGTATATTTTTGATGACGGCGATTCTTTTTCAGTCTTCAGTTCCACAGGCAGAAGGAGTGAAGCAGTTTGTCAAGCAGTCATATGAACAAGAGTTTCAGTTTGTAGCTGTTGCCAATTGGTATGAAAATCAATTCGGACGCCCTCTTGCTCTTATTCCGATGAATCAAGATGTTGCACAAGGTAATCCGAATGAACAAGTCGAGATGGCTTATGCTTTGCCTGCATCTGGGACCATTAGTCAAGACTTTGAACATAACGGAAAAGGAATCCTTGTGGAAACAGGGATGAATGCAGAAGTAGAAGCTGTAAAAGGTGGCCAAGTAATTAAAGTAGGAAAAGATGAGAGCGACGAAAGCCTCGGAAAAACAGTAACCGTTCAACACTATGATGGAACGGAATCACTTTATGGAATGCTCGATAACATTGAAGTGAATTTGTATGACCATATTCAAGCAGGATATGCAATTGGCAAAGTCTCGATGAGTGAAGAGGCTGAAAAAGGAATTTTCTATTTTGCCCTAAAGAAAGATGATCAGTATATTAATCCTAGTGAAGTTATTCCATTTGATTAAAATGAGAGAACTTGCACGAAAGGTCAAAGTAAATCCTTTATTTTGGTTTGTTGTTGCGATTGGTGTCGTAACAGGTTATTTTCGTGAAGTGCTCATGATTTTTCTGATCGTCTTCATACATGAAATGGGGCATGCGTTTGCTGCCCACCACTTTAAATGGCGAATTCATAAAATTGAGTTATTGCCTTTTGGGGGTGTTGCAGAAGTAGAAGATGCTGGCAACCGGCCGTTTCGTGAAGAGCTGATTGTCATCATAGCTGGGCCGCTTCAACATATATGGATGATTGTTTCGTCATATTGTCTTGTTCATTTTTCATTTTGGACTAGTACGGATCACCGTATTTTTGTCTGGCATAATCTTATGATTCTTTTCTTTAATTTGATTCCGATTTTACCTCTTGATGGGGGGCGTCTTGTGCAATTGTGGTGTACCTATCGTTTTCCTTATGTACAAGCGCTTCGTTATTCCAGGTGGGCTTCAAATGGCGTGCTACTTCTTCTCATTTTCGTAAGTGTTATTTGGTTTCCTTATCATTTGAATTTATGGGTCATCCTCTCGTTTCTTGGGATCACAAACTATTTGGAATGGAAGCAAAGGCATTATCGGTTCCTGCGTTTTCTTATGGCACGCAGGACGAGTAAAGAAAAGCATTATATGAAACAGTCCTTTTTATCGATTCGAGATTCGATACCGTTAAGAGAAGCGATGAAACAAATCAAAAGAGGGCATTATCACTTCTATAAAGTGTTTCAACTGAAAACGGGTACCGCTGAAACGATAGAGGAAAAAGAGTTGCTTCATCTCCTTTTTACTGTAAAAAAACCGCACGTTCCTCTTTCCAACCTTTTACATGAATTAAAAAAGCGATAGTTTTATTATGGTTGCTTTCATGAATGTGATCAAGACTGGTACAATGGAGAAAAGAATCAAGTAAAAGGGGCTTTTCTCATTGAAGAAAATTTATTTGAATATGGCGACGAGGGAAAGAAGAGCGGCTGTTGTTGAAAACGGTCGCGTTGCGGAGCTTATGATTGAACGTACGCTTGAAAATAGGATCGTAAGCAATGTATATCGGGGCCGTGTCGTCAATGTGTTGCCTGGTATGCAGGCTGCATTTGTTGATATCGGTCGTGATAAAAATGGCTTTCTCTATCGTGATGATTTACTCTCGTTTCATCTATCAGAGGAAGATGAGGAAACGAGAAAAGAATTAAGTATATCCAAATTTGTGAAAAAAGGCGAGGAGTTATTAGTACAAGTGACAAAAGAGGGGTTCGGTTCCAAAGGTCCTCGCCTGACGGGGGTTATCTCGTTTCCAGGCCAATTTCTCGTTTACATGCCAGAAGGGGATTATGTCGGCGTTTCACGTCGCTTTTCTGGTGAAAGGGAGCGCGAACGCTGGCGTCAGCTTGGAGAAAAGGTAATAGAGGATAAGGAAGGTCTTATTATTCGAACCTCTTGTGAAGGACAAGCTCCTGAAATCATTATTCAAGAACTTCAATTTTTACGGAAATTATGGAGAGAGATTTGGAAAGAAGGGAAAAATGAGAAAGCTCCGGCTTTAATTCATCAAGACTCAGGTGTAATCGAGCGGATCGTACGAGATTTTTCTTTTTCTGAGATTGATGAAATTGTCGTTGATCAACTTGACGAATATAAATCGCTGAAAGAGCTATTAGAGCCGTTTCCTCAGTTACAAAGCTCGCTCAGATTGTATCGTGAAAAAGAAAACATCTTTTCTGCATACGGAATCGAAAAGGAACTTGAGCGTGCGTTACGCAGGCAAATTTGGTTAAAAAATGGTGGCTATTTAATGATCGATCAAACTGAAGCATTAACGGTCATTGATGTAAACACGGGTAAATTTACAGGGAAAACCGATCTACATGATACAGTTCGGAAAACAAATAGTGAGGCAGCAAAGGAAATTGCTAGACAACTCCGGTTACGAGATATTTCGGGCATCATTGTCATTGATTTTATTGATATGAAGCGCGAACAAGACCGCGAGCATGTCCAATCTATATTTGAAAAAGAGTTGAAGCATGACCGGACAAAAACAAATGTATTAGGAATAACTGGGCTTGGATTGCTTGAAATGACCAGAAAAAAAATCCGCCAAAACCTTCAAGCAAGCTTATCAAAAACATGTCCAACCTGTGCTGGAACAGGGGTTGTGCTCTCCAATGAAGCGCAAGCGTTTAAAATTGAGCGCCAGCTATGGGAGCATCGCGGAATGGCTGAAGAAGCGATCGTTCTTGAATTACCTTCTGCTGTTGCACCGGTATTATTTGGGCAAAAGGGTGAGCATCTAAAACGTTTAGAAGAAACACTAGGGTTTCGAATTCTTGTTTATCCAAATAAGACGTTACAAGAAGAGAGTTATGCGTTACGTTATATAGGGGATTTCACCGAAGGAATAGCACAACTTGAACGGTTAAAAGCGAAATAAACACATTGACACAATTCATGGAAATATGCTACAATATCGCTTGTTAGTTATTTGGTCGCACCCAAACAACTATAACCGCACAGAGCAGGTTTTATAAAGGTTTTTCACCTACCTGGGATGGCGAGTCTGAGTATATGAGGAGGTGCAAGTATGTACGCAATTATTGAAACTGGTGGTAAGCAAATCAAGGTTCAAGAAGGCCAAGAAGTTTACATTGAAAAATTAGACGCAGAAGCTGGTGAAACAGTTAGCTTCGATAACGTTTTATTCGTAGGTGGCGATGAGGTGAAAGTTGGTGCTCCATTTGTTGATGGTGCAACAGTTACGGCTAAAGTTGAAAAACACGGTCGTCAAAAGAAAATCATCGTTTGGAAAATGAAAGCTAAGAAAAACTATCGTCGTAAGCAAGGTCATCGTCAACCTTACACGAAAGTGGTAATCGAAAAGATTAACGGCTAATCGAATGATTACGGTTGTGATTACACGAAACGACATGAGTGACATTGTTTCTTTTACGATGAGTGGACATGCAGACTCTGGTCCGCATGGTCATGACCTCGTTTGTGCTGGAGCTTCAGCTGTCTCTTTTGGATCCGTCAATGCCATAACTGCACTTTGTAAAGTGGAGTTAGAGGTGGAGATGGAGAAGGATGGTGGCTTTCTCCGCTGTTATGTTCCAAGTAGTTTGGATGATGTGACATTTGAGAAAGTGCAGCTTCTTCTCGAAGGGATGATTGTGTCCCTTGAGTCGATCGCTGAAGAATACAGCAGCTATATTCAAGTCAACGATATAATCGGGAGGTGAATTCCATGTTAAAAATGAACCTTCAATTTTTCGCATCGAAAAAAGGGGTAGGTAGTACAAAGAACGGACGTGACTCACAGTCTAAGCGTTTAGGTGCTAAGCGTGCTGACGGTCAAGCTGTAACAGGCGGTTCTATTTTAGTACGTCAACGCGGAACACGCGTATATCCTGGTGTGAACGTAGGTAGAGGTGGAGACGATACACTATTTGCGAAAACAGACGGCGTTGTGAAATACGAGCGCGTTGGTCGTGATCGCAAACAAGTGAGCGTATACCCTGCATAATTGAAAAAGCTCTCTAGCAGCATTTTGCTGATAGAGAGCTTTTTTGTACTCGTTTATTGATTGAGGCAGACTGGCTGATGAAGAGGAGCTGTCGTGGTTTGGAGTAATCATCCATTTTCTGCGCTGCGATTGTAGAAAAAACGTTTATTCAAGGTAATTATGTATATAATGTATAAGGGATAGATTGTCAAAAGATAGGCGATAAGGATATCGGGTGATGAAACCAGTTTGAATCACCCTTAGGAAGAGAGTTGCTATTGGTAACTCTCTTTCATCACCTTTTTGAGAGGAAAGAAACAGGAAGTAGAAGGTGTTATCTAGTGAATAAAATAGAAGAAGAAAAAATTAAGCGGTTACAAGAATGTGCTTCTGATGCTGAGGCAGAACAGGAGCAAAAGAAGTTAATGACAGAAATAGCAATATTGAGTGAGCGAGAACGGATCGAAGAGGCTGAGGTCGCTCCTACTTCTTGTTGGGAGAGTGATAAAGAGTGAAGCTAACAGTTGTAGGATATTGGCATGGGTATCCTGAAGCAGGGGAGGCAACATCAGGCTACTTACTTGAAGAAGGTGAGTGGAAATTGTTGCTTGACTGTGGCAGTGGTGTCATTTCTTCTTTGCAAAAGTATTGTGACGTTACAGATCTAAATGGAATCGTTTTGTCTCATTACCATCATGACCATCGAGCCGATGTTGGTGTTTATCAATATGCTAGAATCATAAACAAAGGCTTAGGCAAAGCGATGAAAAATGCAACGATTTATGGACACCGTCAAGATGAACAAGCGTTTTTAAAGCTGGGGTACAAGGACCTGCTGACTGCGCAATCATATGATGACAAGAAACCAATAAATATTGGCCCTTTTACATTTACGTTTTTACAAACCCATCACCCAGTTCCGTGCTATGCTATGCGTATTGAAACGAAAAACAAAATCCTTGTTTACACAGCTGACTCCAGTTACTTTCCCGAGCTTGCCGATTTTGCTATTGAAGCTGATCTATTGATTGCAGAATGTAGTGGTTATGAAGGAGATGCGATTGGACAGTTTGGTCATATGACAAGTGAGGATGTCGGACAGCTAGCAAAGAAGTCGAATCCAACGCAGGTACTTTTAAGTCATCTACCGCACTTTGGGAACCATGAACAATTGCGTACAGAGGTTGCGAAGCATTTTTCAGGAACCGTTAGGCTCGCATCATCGGGGTTACAACTGAATGTTTAGGAGAACATCACTTTGCTATTAAGTGGTGTTCTTTTTATTGTCAAAGGTAATTAGTAGCTTTGTTTTTTTAATCTAGGTATAATGGAAGCTGGAATTTAAGAAAACGCAAAGAAGAGGGCAAACAATGAATAAGAGACTTGAAAATATTACGATCTTTGCATGGCTAACATCTTTAATAGCGACATTTGGGTCATTGTACTTTTCTCAAATAAGGCTGTATGAGCCGTGTACGCTTTGTTGGTATCAGCGAATTGTTATGTATCCACTCGTAGTCATTTTGGTGATAGGAATGATAAAAAAGGATGCAAATGTTGCGCTTTACTCAGCAGTTTTTTCATTTATTGGCATTTGTCTATCAATCTATCATTATGCGATACAAAAGCTTGCTTTCTTCAGTCAAGCAGTACCAGCATGTGGTCGTGTTCCTTGTACAGGTCAATATATTAATTGGTTTGGTTTTGTGACGATTCCGTTTCTTGCATTAACGGCATTTGTCATTATTTTTATAAGCAGTCTCGTTATTTTAAAGCTAGCTAGGGGGAAATAAGCAAATGAAGAAAATTATTATATTTGGCGGCATTGTCGTGTTACTATTTGTCGCACTTGCTATTGTATCCAATTTACAACAAACGAAAAAAGCAGAAGGAAATCCGTTTGGAAAAGAGAAATTACATCCAGCGACAATTGAGTTGGTTAATGATCCAAACTATCAAAATGTCATTTTACCAGAAGAATTAGTTGAGAAGCTTGCAAATGAAGAAGCAATGACTGTTTATTTCTACGCTTCAGATTGTGCGTTTTGTAAAGAGGCTACCCCAAGGGTTGTTCCACTTGCAGAAGAACTTGAAATTGATCTTGTTCAATATAATTTACGTGAGTTTGAAGAGGGTTGGAACAAATACGGAATCAATTCAACACCAACAATTGTCCACTTTGAAAATGGTGCTGAAGTAAACCGGATTGAAGGCGCAGTAACGAATGCAGAGTTTGAGCAGTTTTTTAACGAATACGTTCTAACGAATTAGAAAATATAAGGATAAGTGAAAAGAATCATCTTTACTTATCCTTTACTTTTTCTTATCATAAAATCACTTGCGTATATAAGTATATGATTATATAATGAGTTCAAATATAGAAAGGACTGAATTCGATGAGCGGTACCATTTCTTTAGTTGAAATAGAAACAGCTTCAAAAATATTAAAACTGCTAGGGGATAAGACACGCTTAGGCATGGTAGCGATGCTCTCAGAAGACGAATGTTGTGTTTGTGAGTTTGTCGAGTTATTTCAAATGAGCCAACCTTCTGTTAGCCAACATTTACGGAAATTAAGAGACGTCGGTCTTGTTGAAGAAACAAGACGTGGTCAGTGGATCTTCTACCGTATTAATACGTCACATGAAGCGTATCCAATGGTTCAAACGCTTCTTGTACATCTACCTGATCAGAGAAGCAAGCTCATTGAATTGGAACAACGCGGCTTGCGTGTAAGTTGTGATTAGAGGAGGGGTAAGAGAATGAGTAATGAAAGTGGAAAAGGTATCGGGTTTTTTGAACGATATTTAACATTTTGGGTTATTATCTGTATTATCATTGGGGTTGCAATTGGACAGTTTCTTCCTGCTATTCCCGAAACATTATCGAGGTTTGAATATGCCCAAGTATCAATTCCAGTGGCAATACTAATTTGGTTAATGATTTATCCAATGATGGCTCAAGTTGATTTTAGTTCAATTGTCAATGCAGGAAAGAAACCAAAAGGTTTAGTGATCACCATTATCGTGAACTGGTTAATTAAGCCTTTTACAATGTTCTTTTTTGCTTGGTTGTTTTTAAAAGTTATCTTTGGAGGAATTCTTCCTGCTGATTTAGCTACAGAGTATATTGCTGGAGCGGTCTTGCTTGGAGCGGCGCCTTGTACGGCAATGGTATTTGTGTGGAGTTACTTAACAAAAGGTGATGCTGGATACACTCTTGTCCAAGTGGCAATTAATAATTTGATTTTATTAGTTTTGTATGCACCGATTGTTATGTTACTTCTGAGAGTTGGAAATGTAAGTGTTCCGTTTGATACGGTCATACTCTCAATTGTTCTTTACGTTTTAATCCCTTTAATTGCCGGGTATTTGTCAAGAGTATTGATTATTAAAAAGAAGGGGAAGGAATGGTTTGAAAATGTCTATTTAAAAACAATTGGTAAATTTACGATTGTCGGACTTTTATTAACACTAATCATTCTATTTTCATTCCAAGGGGATGTAATTATGAGTAATCCTCTTCATATCGTCTTAATCGCGATTCCATTAACAATACAGACCTTCTTTATCTTTGCTATTGCATACTTCTGGGCAAAGTATTGGAGAGTGAATCATAGTGTTGCAGCTCCAGCAGCCATGATCGGAACGAGTAATTTCTTTGAACTTGCCGTAGCTGTTGCCATTGGCTTATTTGGACTTCATTCTGGTGCAGCATTAGCTACAGTTGTCGGTATTTTAGTAGAAGTACCACTTATGCTTTTCTTAGTTAGAATTGCAAATAACACGAGACACTGGTTCCCGGCACATTCGGCTACCAATCAATAATTAAAATCTAAGGAGACAATGAACATGACTCAAACAAAACCAATTATTTATTTTCTGTGTACAGGAAACTCTTGCCGTAGCCAAATGGCTGAAGGGTGGGGTAAGAAATACCTTGGAGACAAATATGACGTATACTCAGCCGGAATCGAAGCTCACGGTGTGAATCCAAACGCTGTAAAAGCAATGGCAGAAGTAGATGTTGATATATCAAAGCAAACATCGGATACGATTGATCAAGAGATCTTGAAAAAAGCAGATTTAGTTGTGACTCTTTGTGGCCACGCAAACGACGTCTGCCCAGCGACACCGCCAAATAAAGAGCGCGAACATTGGGGCTTTGATGACCCGGCAAAAGCGGAAGGAACGGACGAAGAAAAGTGGGCGTTCTTCCAACGTGTTCGTGACGAAATCGGCGATCGTATCAAAACATTTGCTGAAACAGGAAAATAAGTAAGAGGTTGCCTCAAAAGGTCGCTTTTTGACCTTTTGAGGCAACCTCGAAGCATAAGCTTTCATATTTCTTTAAATTACTTGTATTTTATTTTTTGAAATTATGATCCAGAAGAACAGAGGTCAAGTTAGGCTGACAATAAAGGAGGCAATCAAATGCCAACGATTAAAATTTACGATCCAGCATTGTGTTGTGCAACAGGGGTATGTGGACCGAGTGTAGACCCAGAATTAACACGTGTTGCAACGACTATCTTTTTGTTAGAGAAAAAAGGGATTGATATCACTCGCTATAATTTAGGATCTGAGCCACAAGCATTTATTGATGAGACAAACATACAGGACCTATTAAATACAAAGGGGACAGATACGTTACCTGCCGTTATGGTTGACGGTGAAGTAAAGCTTGTAGGACGTTATCCTACAAATGAAGAATTTGCAAAATGGGCGCATATCTCAGTAAGTGAGCTGACAAAAAAAGAAGCAAAGTCTAAGGGGATTGAGTTATTATGAACAGGCGTTTTCAGCCAACATCAAATAACGTAACTCCTTATTTGTTTTTTACAGGAAAAGGTGGAGTAGGAAAGACGTCAACTGCGTGTGCCACAGCAGTTGCGCTAGCGGATGAAGGGAAACAAGTGTTAATTGTGAGCACTGATCCAGCTTCGAATCTCCAAGATGTGTTTGAGGAAGAAATCGGCTACGAAAAAACAACGATTCCACATGTTCCCAACCTACAAGCGATTAATCTCGATCCAGAAGCTGCAGCTGCGGCTTATCGTGAAAAAGTTGTTGGACCGTATCGTGATAAGCTTCCAGGTCCAGTTGTGGCTCAAATGGAAGAACAACTCTCAGGAGCGTGCACGGTTGAAATTGCGGCATTTGATGAATTTGCGTCGATATTAACGAATCCAGAACGAACAAGCGAATTTGACCATATCATTTTTGATACAGCACCAACTGGGCATACGTTGCGCTTGCTCCAGCTCCCGACAGCTTGGTCAAGCTTTTTAGAAGATAGTACGCACGGTGCCTCATGTCTTGGACCGTTATCAGGATTAGGCGAGAAAAAGCAATTATACGCAGAAGCAGTGAGGGCATTATCAAATCAAGAGCTCACAACACTTGTCCTTGTTTCAAGACCTGATGAATCTGCTCTGAATGAAGCAAACCGAGCAGCGAACGAGTTAAAGGAAATTGGGTTAACAAATCAGTTGCTTCTACTCAATGGGAAGCTCCAGGAATATGTGGAAGGAGATGCAGTTTCGACAGCCTTTTACGAACGTCAAGAACAAGCATTAGCGCACATGCCAGATCAATTAAAAACGCTCGAATCCTTTGAATTGCCATATGTTCCTTATCAATTAACGGGTATTAAAGCGTTACGTACATTATTTAAAGAACAAACCTTCATCGAAGAGACTGTTGAGACCAATTCTCTAGCTGATGTATCTTCCTTACGAAACATGATTCAACAACTTGGACAAAAAAATCATGGCGTCATTATGACGATGGGCAAAGGCGGAGTCGGAAAAACGACCGTAGCTTCCGCAATAGCAGTTGGACTAAACGAATTGGGTCATTCAGTCCATTTAACGACAACCGATCCAGCAGAGCATCTGACGTATGTGTTAGGAAGCCAATCCAATCAAGATTTTACCGTAAGCCGAATTGATCCAAAAGCAGAAGTTGAAGCGTATAAAAAGGAAGTACTAACAAAAGCGAAAGACACTGTTGATGAAGATGGTCTTGCTTATTTAGAAGAAGATTTAAATTCACCTTGTACAGAAGAAATTGCTGTGTTCCGGGCTTTTGCTAATGTCGTAGAGAAAGCGAAGGATTCATTTGTTGTCATTGATACAGCCCCAACTGGACATACATTGCTTCTTCTCGATGCGGCTCAATCTTATCATAAGGAGTTAGAGCGTTCGACAGGAGAAATACCAGAGGCTGTTTCGAAGTTATTGCCAAGACTAAAAAACGCGCACGAAACCGATGTCGTCATTGTCACCCTGCCAGAAGCAACGCCTGTACACGAAGCAACTCGGTTGCAAGATGATTTAGCTCGAGCAGGCATTACACCAAGCTGGTGGGTAGTCAATCAAAGCTTTGCAGCTACAGATACATCTGATCCAGTTTTAAAAGCTCGTTCTGAATCAGAGGCAAAGTGGATTGAACTTGTTGCTACGAAGCGTTCGCGACAAACGGCAGTCATTCCATGGCAATTAGAAGCAACGGTTGGGTATGATCAAGTTAAACAATTAACGAAATAAAGAAACTCTCAATGAGACAAACGAAGGAAGCATACTTGTAAGTATGCTTCCTTTGATTTGCAATCCACTAGCATCTAGTGGTATATTATGTATATCAATATAAGTTGATGTAGGAGGCTATAAATGGAAATTCCTATTCGTTTTGAAACGAAAAGCAATTCCTTTGATCCGGCATATTATGAAAAGAAGTTTAAAGCGCTTGCTGATGAAAAAAGATTAACGTTATTAAATGAATTATGTGTCCGTGGAGAGACATGTGTGTGTGACTTAACGGAGATTCTCGATATTCCGCAATCAAAGCTTTCGTATCATATTAAAATTTTGCTCGATGCCGAGTTTATTGAGCGAGAAAAGAAAGGGCAGTGGAATTATTACAAATTAAAAGAAGAAACGATGAATGAAATACTATCAGAAAAACTGTGTTGTATCTTAAGACCAAGCGAGTGAAGGAGAAACCTTTGCTCGCTTTTTTTTGTTGCACATTTCGACACTTATAGAATATACTAATAATCAAATGTATGTTTGAATGATTGGGGATGGATTGATGGAAAAACAGACGAAGAACATCGATACATGTGAAGTGTTTTCTTATGATGAAGAAGTAGTAGAGACAGTAAAAGGACAATTAACTGGCCAGCGATTTGATCGATTAGCTGATATGTTTAAAGTATTAGCAGATGAAACGCGTGTCAAAATAGCATATGCACTCTGCCAACAAAAGGAACTATGCGTTTGCGACGTTGCATCGATTATTGGGACAACAAATGCGACGGCGTCACATCATCTCAGACATTTGCGTAACCTTCGTATCGCCAAAAGTGAAAAAAGAGGGAAGCTCGTTTTTTATTCTTTGGATGATGAGCATATTCGTACACTACTGATGACAGCCATTGCCCATCAAAAAGAGGAGGTAGATGGATGAGCCGTATGGAGAAATATGTCGTACAAGGATTTACATGTGCACATTGTGCGAGTCAATTTGAGAACAATGTGAAGCAATTACCAGGTGTGGAAGAGGCAGAAGTGAATTTTCAGGCTTCGACGATTACAGTGATTGGAAATGTTACTAAGAAAGACGTAGAAAAAGAAGGAGCCTTTGAAAATCTGAAACTGTATTCAAAAGATGAGAGTGTAGAAACGAAATCAATTTGGCTTCAAGCGACTACCTGGAGAACGCTAATTGCTGGCATATTGTTACTGAGCGGTTTTTTCGTACATGGTGTTTGGGGAGAAGAATTACTTGCGATTCTTTTTTATGCCTCTTCAATGGTCATTGGTGGTTATTCTTTATTTATTCAAGGGTTAAAAAATCTTTTCCATGCCCGTTTTGATATGAAAACGTTAATGACGATAGCGGTCATTGGGGCAAGCATCATTGGCGAGTGGGGAGAAGGTGCAACGGTTGTCTTTCTTTTTGCAATTAGTCAAATGCTTGAAACATACTCAATGGAGCGCGCACGTAGGTCGATACGGTCGTTATTTGACGATACTCCGAAACAAGCGCGAACATGGAGAAATGGGACGTGGATCGAAGTTGCTGTTGATGATGTAATGGTTGGAGATAGAGTAATGGTGCGTCCAGGCGAGAAAGTAACAATTGATGGAAAGGTAATCAAAGGTGCCTCTACCATTAATCAAGCGGCTATTACAGGGGAGTCCATTCCGGTTGAGAAGCAAAGTGGAGATACAGTATTTGCCGGTACATTAAACGAAGAAGGTCATCTTGAAGTAGAAGTAACAAAGCGCAACGAAGATTCAACATTACAGAAAATGATAAAAGTAGTCGAAGAAGCTCAATCAAAAAGAGCATCAGCACAAGCATTTATTGATCGATTTGCTACTGTGTATACACCGATCATTATTGTCATTGCCTTTGCGGTTGCAATCATTCCGCCCTTATTTTTTAACGGAATATGGCTTGAATGGGTGTATCAAGGCCTTGCTGTCTTAGTTGTAGGATGTCCGTGTGCCTTAGTAATCTCAACACCCGTTTCGATTGTCACTGCACTTGGAACAGCTGCACGTCATGGCATTTTGCTAAAAGGTGGAATCCATTTAGAAGAAGCGGGAAAAATTGAAACGGTCGCCTTTGATAAAACAGGAACGTTAACAAATGGAAAGCCAGTTGTAACCAATATTTGGCTTGCTAATGAAAAGAAGAAAGCAGAGTTTTTAACAATCGTTGCATCACTCGAACAGCATTCGAAGCATCCACTTGCTGTAGCGGTCGTCAAGTACGTTGATGAGAAAAACTGGAAAAATGATAGAGAAGTAACGAACTTTCACTCAGAAACGGGTAAGGGAATATCAGGTGAAATAGAGGGGATTTCCTATTATATAGGAAGTGAATCTTTTATTACACAAGTTAGCGAAATCACTGATCATACGCAAGCGGTTATTCAGCAATTTAAGGAAGAAGCAAAAACGGTCATGATCCTTGCGACAGAAAAAGATGTAATTGGAATGATCGCTCTTAGTGATTCAGTGCGAGAGGAAAGCAAATCAATTGTATCAGCACTTCATCACCTTGGTATTCGTAACACCATTTTACTTACTGGTGACCATGAACGCTCAGCGCAAGTGATTGCCAATCAAGTGGGGATATCGGAAGTGAAAGCGAATCTGCTTCCAAATGAAAAAATGTCCTATGTTCAATCTTTACGTGACAGCGGACGACATGTTGCGATGGTTGGAGATGGTGTAAATGACGCAGCTGCATTAGCGACGGCGAATGTTGGGATGGCGATGGGAGGTGCGGGTTCTGATGTAGCGTTAGAAACGGCTGATATTGTCTTTATGAAGGATGACTTATCAAAGCTTCCATTTGCGATTCAACTAAGTAGGCGTGCAAAAACGATTATCAAACAAAATATTACGCTATCATTAGTGTTGAAGCTTCTTGCTTTATTACTCGTTATTCCAGGTTGGCTAACACTATGGATCGCGATTGTTGCCGATATGGGTGCAACCTTACTTGTTACGTTGAATGGACTTCGGCTGCTAAAGGTGAAGGAAATTAAAAAATGATAGTGAATGTGTAACAATAGATTAATGGTCTGAATCCCTCTGGCATAATTGTCATGCGGGATTCGTCCTAATGTGTGAAGTCAGCTTTTAATAAGTTGGCTTTTTCAGTTGTATAGAAAGGTGATGATTGGATTCCTTTTGGGGGATACCCTAGCTCATCTCTAACATGATTAGAATAGTTGATAAGGGGTAAAATGGGATATATTGGTGAGGATAATGTAAATTATATAAAAAGTGTGCGAAGAAGGAGATTTATATGGATTCAGAAACGATGAACATAAAAAACAAAGAAAATTATAGAACACGTAATCTATGGTCGGGTATTTTGTTTGGTCTTGGTCTAGTGGCATTTATCGACGAGACTGTATTTCATCAACTTTTACGCTGGCATCATTTTTATGATAAATCTACAACTGATATTGGCTTGATCTCAGATGGACTCTTTCATGCGTTTAGTTGGTTTGCAACAATAGGTGGGTTGTTTATGTTAGCTGATCTTAGAAGACGCAATGCATTGTGGCTGAATAGATGGTGGGGAGGTGTATTGCTAGGTGCGGGTGTATTTCAATTGTATGATGGAATTGTTCAGCATAAGCTTATGCGTTTACACCAAATTCGTTATGTCGAAAATGTTATTATCTATGACATAGTATGGAATATCATTGCAATAGCAATGGTCGTTACTGGTGTCATCCTCCTCTATCAAACAAGACCCCATCAACAAACAGGAGGGATTGTCTCACATGATCAGTGACAATCATCACCATGCAGGTGGAACGCATATCCATGATGTAATCGGGATCGTGCCTCAGTTTATCTTAGTTCTTCCATTTGTACTAAGCTTAGTTATTTATCTCTTAGCTGTAATTAATTCAAATCGTCGATACAGAAAATGGTCGGTTTACCGTACTGCCTTTTGGGTAGTTGGAGTTCTCTGCGCGATTGCGGCAGTGGCAGGACCTTTAGCGCAGCGTGCACATGCTGATTTTACAGCACATATGTTAGTTCATTTACTTCTTGGAATGCTTGCTCCGCTTCTCATGGTGTTAGCTGCACCCATGACTCTTGTCTTGCGAACTCAAAATGTGACTCTAGCACGACGTCTTACCCAACTGTTGAAAAGTGGGCCAGTTCGTTTGTTAAGCGATCCGATTGTTGCATCCTTGCTTAATGTAGGTGGATTATGGATCCTTTATACAACTGACTTGTACGCAGCAATGCACGAAAATATCCTTCTTCATATGCTAATCCATATACACGTATTTTTAGCAGGCTATCTTTTTACGTTATCGATGATTTACATCGATCCGACACCACATCGAACGAGCTATGTCTATCGTGCAACCGTGTTGATTCTTGCATTAGCTGGTCATGGCATTTTATCGAAGTATATTTATGCGAATCCCCCTTCTGGTATTCCTGTATCGCAGGCGGAAGAAGCTGGGATGCTTATGTACTATGGTGGTGACGCCATTGATATTGTCATTATCTTTCTTCTTTGTTATCAATGGTACAGAGCAACGAGACCGAAAACACCAGTAACCATGAGTAGAGAGTATGTAAAGTATCTTTAATCATTAGAAGTTTCAATGTTGTAAGAAGAGATTCATTTAAAAAAGGCTTGAATAGAGGGAAACGTGTTTGACAGATGGCCATACTTCGCTTAGAATATACCCACACTAGTATGAATAAGTGATTGATAAAGATAGAAAATATGATGTAGGTAATTAGAAAAAGTGGAGGGGAAATCCATGGAATATACAGATCAAATGAAAAATAGAGTAAAACGAGTCGAAGGACAAGTTAAAGCTATTGTAAGAATGATGGAAGAAGGAAAAGATTGTAGAGATCTAGTCATTCAAATGTCTGCAGCGAGAAATGCGTTAGACCGCACAATAGGTGTCGTCGTCAGTACAAATTTAGAACAATGTGTGAGAGCGCAAATCGAAAAAGGGGAAGACACAGATGCTTTTATCCAAGAAGCAGTTAATCTATTAGTGAAAAGCAGATAACTGGCTTAATGTCCCGGTCAAAGCCCCGCATAATTCAGTCAACCGGCTATCATCCAGTCGACATACCGCATATCTTGAGCCAAGGCATAATTTGACTTCCATAACAGAAAAAACAGTGGGTTAGCTTCAAGCAAATCCACTGTTTTTAACACGTTATAACACCTTTTGTGAAGCCAGCTCCTTATCGTTGGCTTTTTCTGGTTTCTTCGCAAGGAATGCACAAATTAACCCGATTGCTGGACACACAAGTAACAATAATATGAGTTAGCACAAGGTGTGTTAGCTTCTTTTATATAATTATGTTTTTTTCTAAACATTCATTTAATTTTGCGTAATTCAACATTTTGATTGGGGCGATTTTATGAGAAGTTTATTGTATTGAGACAATAATAGAGTAATAAAGAGGTAATGGAAGTAAAATATTGATGATGTACGCTTACATAAAAGTTTGAAATTTTGTGGGATGGTGGTAAGATACGTTTGTTAATAACGGACCCCGACTTTTGTGAGAGTCAAAAGTCGAACAAATAATAAAAAAACTAAATAGGAAAAGAGGTGCTAGATTGAACATTCAATCTATTAAACAAGAATGGTTTGGCAATGTTAGAGGTGACGTATTGGCCGGGCTTGTCGTTGCACTTGCATTGATTCCAGAAGCAATTGCCTTCTCAATTATTGCTGGTGTTGACCCAATGGTTGGGTTGTACGCCTCATTTTGTATTGCCGTTGTGATTGCCTTTGTCGGTGGACGTCCAGGGATGATTTCTGCTGCAACAGGTGCGATGGCATTGCTCATGGTGACACTTGTGGCCGATCATGGCTTGCAATACCTACTAGCAGCTACCATTTTAACTGGTGTTTTACAAATTTTATTTGGTGTATTTAAGCTTGCTAGAATTATGAAATTTGTTCCTCGCTCTGTAATGGTTGGTTTCGTTAATGCATTAGCGATTTTAATTTTTATGGCGCAATTAGATCAATTTGTAGATGCAACATGGCTAATGTATGTTCTTGTTGCTGCAACACTATTCATTATTTATGGATTGCCGCGTATTACCAAAGCAGTACCATCAGCGCTTGCTGCAATTGTTGTCATTACAGCGGTCGTTATTTTTGCTGGGTTTGATAATCTTCGTACTGTAGGTGATATGGGGAATTTAACTCAAGCTTTGCCAATGTTTTTAATCCCAAGTATTCCATTAAATTTGGAAACATTAATGATTATTTTTCCATATTCACTTGCGTTAGCGATCGTTGGTTTGCTTGAATCGCTTTTAACTGCGAATATCGTAGATGATATGACTGATACAGAAAGTGATAAAAACAAGGAAAGCCGTGGACAAGGGATTGCTAATATTGTTGCAGGATTCTTTGGTGGAATGGCTGGTTGTGCGATGATTGGCCAATCTGTTATTAATGTAAAATCAGGTGGGAGAGGTCGCCTTTCTGCTTTAGTTGCTGGTGTGTTCTTGATGTTTTTAATATTAGTTCTTGGTAGCTTAGTTGTGCAAATTCCAATGGCTGCATTAGTCGGAGTTATGTTTATGGTCTCGTTTAGTACATTTGATTGGGGTTCTGTTCGAAACATTCATAAACTTCCTCGTACAGACGCAATCGTCATGATTGTTACAGTTGCGACAGTTGTTATTACTCATAACTTAGCAATTGGCGTATTTGCCGGTGTGCTATTAAGTGCGATTTTCTTTGCTGCGAAAATCTCAAAAGTTAATGTAGAGAAATACTATATTAATCACTTAGATAAGCAAGTGTACAAAGTACACGGTCAAATTTTCTTCGCATCGGTTACAGACTTTGTAAACAAATTCGATTATAGACAAGATGTAAGGAATGTTGAGATTGATTTAACGAACGCTCATTTATGGGATGACTCAGCAATCGGTGCTCTTGATAAAATCGAAGGTAAATTTGAACAGAGTGGTATTAAAGTAGAGTATGTAGGCTTAAATTCAGAAAGTGAAAAGTTAAAAGATAAAATTGGTGGCTTATCAAAAGCATCAGGGCATTAAAGTATAGAAGACAGCGGGTTAGATCCTTCTGTCTTCTTTGCTTATGAAAATATGTAAGTAGATTCCATGAACGATCTTTACAATAGAACTGCACTTGATTACGATAGATGTAAGATTATATAGTTTGTCATATGCTAGAGGGGGACTCTTATATGTTTAAAAATATTTTATTAGCATCAGATGGCTCAGAACATTCATTTCGTTCGGCTGAAAAAGCAGTTAGTTTGGCAAAATTGCATAGTGGCAAAATTGATGTGGTGTATGCAATCGATGGTTCAACATCGAAATCTGATGTATTAACGAATAATAGTAAATATGAAATTGAGAGAAAACGCAAAGAAAAGCTAGCACTGGTTGTTGAGTTATTAGAAAAAGAAGAAATCGATTATAAGATCCATATTATTCAAGGAGAACCAGGACCAACCATTGTCAACTTTGCTAATAAAGGACAGTATGATTGTGTTGTTGTAGGCTCACGTGGGTTAAATAAGCTACAAACGATGGTGTTAGGTAGTGTGAGTCATAAGATTGCAAAGCGCGTAGAAGTACCAGTGTTAATTGTTAAATAAATCAGTCGAAAGAAGGATCCATTCCAGTCACATGAGAATGGATCTTTTTTATATGTTGCACATTGTCAGCTGAGGAAGGACTTTTCTTAAAAAAGGAGAAATAGTAGTCCTGACGATAACAAAATTGAAATGAGAAGAAGGAGTGAAAGCAGAGTTGTTACTAGTCTTTTATCTCTGATTATTGATTTTAATATGAAATTTTGGGGGAGTTGAACGTATGGACGTTGTGAACATAGGAGAAGAGAGATATTTGGAAGCGATTCGATTATCTGAATATGCATTTCAAAATAGGGTAGCAGACGAGCAATTGGAAGAACGGCTCACTCATTTAAAGAAACATCAACAGTTAATAGGGATCATTGAAGAAGATGCGCTTGTTGCAAAACTCCACTTTCTTCCATTGGAAGTATACGTTGGCGACATGAAAATAAAAATGGGTGGGATTGCCGGTGTTGCTACGTACCCAGAGTTTAGACGAAACGGTTTTGTAAAAGAAATGCTTATAACGATCTTAGAAAGAATGAGAAGTGAAGGATATAGTATCTCCATGCTCTATCCATTTTCTGTCCCGTTTTATCGTCGCTATGGCTGGGAATTGTTTTCGAATCGTATAAAGGCAACCATGTCCAAATCAGATCTCCACTTTCAAGCAGCGACCGAAGGGAAAATAAGGCGAATGTTCAATTCTCCTCCCATTCAAGAGCTAAATGACCTATATGAAACCTATGCGAAAAACTATTCAGGAATGTTAGTTCGCGAACAAGATTGGTGGGAGAAGATCGTAAAAGATCAGCAGATTGCTATTTATTATGATCAAGCCAATCAACCAAGTGGATACATAATGTATACGGTGAAAAACAAAACAATGAAAGTGGAAGAGCTCGTTACGTTAAATGCTGAAGCGAAACGAGGCATCTGGAATTACATTTGCCAGCATGATTCCATGAGTGATGACTTTGAAATCATCACTCATGAGAAAGAACCATTGCTTTTTTCCATTAACGAACCGAGAGTTAAACTCGAGATCACTCCTTATTTTATGGCACGAATTGTAGACGTGGAATTATTATTTAAGACATATGTATTAAATTGGGGTAGTGACATAGAAGAGCTTGTCTTGCAAGTGTCAGACTCATATGCCGCTTGGAATGATAAGACATTCGTTCTTACGCCAAATAAAATATTCATTGAAGGTAGGGATGTTCGCAGAGAAAAGAGCTTACACTTATCAATTAACGCATTATCTACGATCCTGTTTGGCTATAAAACACCAAGTGAATTATCAGAGGTTGGTCAAGTAAAAGGAAAAAGGGAAGAAATCGAGAAGTTTGAGCGTCTCCTACCAAAAAGAGCACCGTTCTTTTACGATTTCTTTTAGACGATCTTAGGGTCTATTCCACTTATGCTACATAACAGTAGCATGAGTTGGACTAGATCCTTTTTTGTTGTCTCAAAGTGACTTACAATCCATCGATGCTCGACTATTTTCAAAAACTGTTTCTATATGTAACTAGCAAATTTCGAGTTGATTACAGTGCTATTTACAAAACCTTTACATTTCAATCATACGTCCTTAATATTCCTCTACTATACTAGCAATTGTGAGAGGGAAACCTTAAAACATAAATTTGCTAGAGAGAAAAGGGAGGACAATTTCAGTGAATCTTAAAAAGTATTTCTTGTTCCTAGTAATGGCAGCAGTAATGGTCGTAGCCACAGCGTGTGGAAGCGGAGATGAAGAAGCAACTACCGAAACAGAAGAGCAAACAGGTTCTGAAGAAGTAGAAGGTACAGACGCAGAGGAAACAGAAGAGGCGACAGACGGTGCTGAGTTAGAAGGTAGTGTAGTGGTAGATGGTTCTGGTACTGTTTATCCTTTAATGTCAGTAGTAGCTGAAGAATATATGTACACAGAGCAAGAAAATGTATCAGTTGAAGTAAGTCGTGCTGGAACAAGTGCTGGTTTTGGTAAATTCCTAATAGAAAATGGTACTGATTTTAATAATGCATCACGTCAAATTAAAGATGAAGAGCAAGCAGAAGCTGATACAGTTGGCTTTGATGTAAAAGAAATGAAAGTCGCATTAGATGGATTAACATTTGTAATTAATAAAGAAAACGATTGGGCAACTGAGTTAACAGAAGAAGAATTAATTCGAATTTTCAAACATGACGGTGGGGTTACAAAATGGTCTGATCTTCGTCCTGAATTCCCAGATGAAGAAATCAATCCAATGGGTCCAAATGAAAACCATGGTACGTATGAATTTTTCTATGAAAATATTCTTGAAAAAGAAGATTTAGTTGACGGTGTTAACCTTCAACAAGAATACTCAACACTTGTAAACCTAGTATCAGAAGATGTGAATGGAATTGCGTTCTTTGGCTTTGGTTACTACGTTAACAACCAAGACAAATTAGCTGCGGTAAATGTTGACTTCGGTGATGGTCCAGTTGAACCGACTTTAGAAACAATTGGGGAAGATGCTGAGTATGCTCCATTTACACGTCCAGTATTTACGTACTTGAATGTTGATATGGCGAAGGAAAAACCACAAGTATTAGATTTCGCTTTATATGTAGCTAACAATGTGAATGATTTTGCTGGTGATGCTGGTTTTGCGCCATTACCGGAGGCGGAACTTCAAGAATATGTTGACTTTTTAGAAGGATTGAAATAAAGAATTGTTACGTTTTTGAGGATGAGAGCATCCCAACTGTTCTCATCTTCAATTCTGTTTAACTGTTCGTATTGTTTAGAACAAGTTAGGTAAAAAAGGGGTGCACACATGATGGAAACAAACAGCGCTTTAAATGAGGGGAACGCTGTTAACGTTCGAGAATTAATTATTGAAAAAAAGAGTAAACGAAACATAACTAATGTTTTAGAAAAAATAATGCCTAAAGTTCTTCTTTCGATTGCTATGATCTCGATCCTTACAACAGTTGGGATTGTTCTTACGCTGTTAACAGAAACAGTTGAGTTCTTTTCAAGGGTACCATTAATTGATTTTTTTACTGGAACAGTACTGAAACCACTTAGTCAGAATCCAGAATTCGGTGTTTTGCCGTTATTAACAGGAACAATTATTTCGTCATTTATTGCCATGTTTGTAGCCATTCCGATTGGTCTGATGACAGCTATTTATTTAAGTGAATATGCGTCAGATAAAGTAAGAAGACTGTTAAAACCTATGCTTGAAATACTTGCAGGGATCCCTACAATTGTTTATGGATTTTTTGCCTTTACATTTGTCACTCCTATTTTAAGAGAATTGATTCCGGGGCTACAAGCAACCAATATACTCAGTCCGGGGATTGTAATGGGAATTATGATTATTCCAATGGTAGCGTCGTTATCTGAAGATGCAATGAGTTCTGTACCGAACTCGATGAGAGAAGGAGCTCTAGCATTGGGATCAACGAAGTTAGAAGTAACTGGAAAAGTAATTATTCCAGCTGCGATGTCTGGAATTGTTGCTTCATTCGTTCTTGGAATTTCACGTGCGATTGGTGAAACAATGATTGTAACAATCGCGAGTGGTAGTTCAAAAAACTTTACATTTGACATTACTCAATCTATGCAAACGATGACTGCATATATTGTTGAAGTAACTGGTGGGGACGCACCTGCTGGTTCGACTATATATTATAGCTTATACGCTGTTGCGATAACTTTGTTTATCTTTACATTTATTATGAATTTACTTGCTAGATACATCTCTCGTAGGTTTAGGGAGGAATATTAAAATGAAATATGTAGATACAGTACAAGTGCAAAAGAAAATGAATACACGCTTAGTAACAAATAACCTAGCAAAAACGTTATTCTTTGTATCAACCATGTTTGGCCTTGTTGTACTAGCAGTTTTAATTTTTCGAGTCGTGTCAGAGGGAATCAGTTGGGTTAATTTTGATTTCCTTACAGGGAAATTATCAACGAATGCTGACCGAGCAGGAATAATGGGGGCGATCCTCGGAACGTTGTGGTTAATGGCCGTGGTTGCACCAGTAACGATGATTGTAGGAGTAGGTACAGCCATTTATTTAGAATCGTATGCGAAAAAAGGCCGTTTACAATCATTTATCCAAACGAATATTTCGAATTTAGCTGGTGTACCATCAATTGTCTTTGGGATATTAGGTCTCACTGTTTTCGTGCGAGCAATGGAATTTGGAAATGTCATCTTAGCCGGTGGGTTAACAATGTCACTCTTAGTGTTACCGATTGTTGTTGTTGCGAGTCAAGAAGCAATTCGTGCAGTACCTGCTCACCTAAGTGAAGCGTCATATGGAATGGGCGCAACAAAGTGGCAAACAATTAAGAATATCGTATTGCCAGCAGCACTACCAGGAATTTTAACAGGTGCAATATTATCGCTTTCTCGTGCAATCGGAGAAACTGCTCCACTTGTCGTAATCGGGATACCTGCATTGTTAATTCCATTTCCAGGTGGCATTATGGATCGTTTCACGATATTGCCAATGCAAATTTATTATTGGACAATCGACTCGGCTCTAGTAGCAGAGTATGCAAACCTTGCAGCAGCTACCATTGTTGTATTATTAATTGTTTTGTTTTTACTCAATTCAATTGCAATTATTATTCGAAATAAATTCCAACAAAGATACTAATTATCTAGGGGGTAAACGTGATGGCACTTGCATCAGAAAAAGCACCATTTCAAACAGTACATGAACCCGTTCATAATGTTCAAGTAGATCAGAAAGTTGTTTATGATACCAAAGATTTAAATCTTTGGTATGGAAAAGATCACGCTCTAAAAAATATAAATTTAAATATTTATGAAAAAGAGGTAACTGCCATCATTGGACCTTCTGGATGCGGCAAGTCAACGTATATCAAAACGCTTAATCGAATGGTTCAATTGGTTCCTACTGTACGAATTTCTGGAGATATCTCTTATCGTGGAAAAAGTATCATAGATAGATCCTATAAAGTAGAAGAGTTGCGCACTCGTGTTGGAATGGTGTTTCAAAAACCAAATCCATTTCCAAAGTCGATTTACGAAAATGTAGCGTATGGACCGAAAATTCATGGCATTCGAAATAAGAAAATTCTCGATCAAATTGTTGAGCGTAGTCTACGGGGGGCAGCGATTTGGGATGAGGTAAAAGATCGACTGAATGAGAATGCGTATGGGTTATCTGGTGGACAGCAACAACGTCTTTGTATTGCTCGCTGCTTAGCAATAGAACCGGACGTTATATTAATGGATGAACCTACATCTGCCCTTGATCCTAAATCAACCCTTAAAGTCGAAGAATTGATTCAAGAATTAAAAAAAGAATACTCAATTATTATTGTCACACATAATATGCAACAAGCTGCACGTATTTCAGATAAAACAGCCTTTTTCTTAAATGGCGAAGTGGTTGAATATGACCAAACAGATGTTATTTTTTCTAATCCATCTGATAAGCGGACAGAAGATTACATTACAGGAAGATTCGGATAAGAAGGTGCAATGCTATGGTTGTTCGTGAGAGTTTCCATTCACAGCTTGATTTAGTAAAACGACAACTTCTTGATATGGGAACGCGTGTTTGTGAAGTGATTGACTTAATGATACATGCATTTGCATCTTCAAAAGCAAGTGTGATGGAAAAGATTATTACCCATGATTATCAAATTAATCAACTAGAGATTGGAGTGCATGATCAAGTAACTCTTCTAATCTCTAGGCAACAGCCTGTTGCAACTGATTTACGAAAGCTGATCGTTGCTTTGAAAATTTCAAGTGACTTGGAAAGAGTAGCTGACTTAGTCGTAGATGTTGCTAAACAAGCGAAACGAATAAAAAAGGATAGCTTATTGACTTTCCAAGTGAAAATAGTGGCGATGTTTACAATGGCTCAAGAAATGATTACGAAGTCGTTGGAGGCTTATCGACAAACAAATTTACTGATGGCTCAAAAAATTGCAACAATGGACGATAAAGTCGATGATTTGTATGGAGAAATAATACGAGAACTTTTCAAAATGGATAGCGATCAAATTGAAGTGGACCAAGTAACTCAGCTGGCTTTTATTGGTCGCTACATTGAACGAATTGCTGACTATGCAACCAATATTGCAGAATGGGCTGTTTATGAAGTCAATGGCAAGCATTTTGATTTGAATTAAGCTCTGTTCTTAAATGATTTGGGACTAAGTCTTAAAAGTTCGTAAAAAAATATCTTTTGCTGGGTACAAGTATGTGACCTAAAGTCGGCAACCTTTCTTAGTAATAAAAATCAGGAAAAAACATCATCCTAACACTGGTTGGTGTTTTTTCTTTTGCGGAATGAACCCAGAATTGAACGTGGGAAAATGATCTATAAAGCAAACCGTTAATGAATTAAAAAATCTTTACAAAATCTTTACATTAACACTATTTACAAAAGCTTATAAATTTCTTAACATGATGTAGGGGATTAGAGTTGTAGAAACATGTCGAATAGCATCGAAGAAGGGATGATAAAATGGATTTGCAAGAACTGTTGTTTATGTTTTTTGGAGGACTGGGGATCTTTTTATTTGGAATAAAGTATTTAGGAGATGGTCTCCAAAAGGTTGCAGGGGATGGTCTAAGAGATTTACTTGATCGTTTTACGACGAACCCACTTATGGGTGTACTTGCAGGAATTATTGTAACGGTCTTATTACAAACAAGTACAGGAACAACTGTATTAACGATAGGTTTAGTAAATGCGGGCTTTATGACGTTAAAGCAAGCAATTGGTGTTATTATTGGGGCAAACATAGGGACAACAGTTACAGCTTTTATTATCGGTATTAAAATTTCTGCGTATGCCTTACCTATTGTTGCATTAGGTACATTTTTCATCTTCTTCTTTAAAAATCATAAAATTAACAATTACGGTCAAGTTATTTTTGGGTTTGGTGCCTTATTTTTAGGGCTTAATTTTATGGGCGATGGAATGAAGCCACTTCGAGACGTGCAAGCATTTCAAGATTTAACAGTAAGTATGAGTGATAATCCGCTATTAGGAGTTCTTATCGGTACTATATTCACGGTTATTGTTCAAAGTTCATCAGCTGCAATTGGTATGCTTCAAACATTATATGGACAAGGCTTAATGGAATTGGATGCCGCATTACCAGTTCTTTTCGGAGACAACATTGGGACAACGATCACGGCTGTATTAGCAGCGATTGGTGCTTCGATCGCAGCAAAACGTGCTGCATTAACGCATGTTATCTTTAATTTAATTGGTACTACGATTGTATTGTTGTTAATTATTCCATTTACCATTCTAATTGAGTACATCCAAGCGAGTTTGGGATTGAACCCTGAGATGACGATTGCCTTTGCACATGGAATTTTTAATGTGTCGAATGCGATCATACAATTACCGTTTGTAGCAGTTTTAGCTTGGATAGTCGTTAAATTAATTCCAGGTCAAGATACGGCAATTCCTTATAAGACTGAACATTTGGATGAACAGTTTATAAGACAATCTCCTGCTATTGCACTTGGACAAGGAAAAAAAGAAGTATTGCGTATGGCGGATCTAGCTGAAAAAGGACTAGAAGAAGTAAGCCAATATTTTAATACGCATGGGAAAAAACATCGAGAACTAATTCCTCAGTATGAAGATGCGATCAATAACTTAGATAAAAAAATTACAGAATATCTTGTTCAAATTTCTTCTCACTCTTTATCAGATCAAGATACAAAAGTTCATCATACGCTTTTAAATACGGTTAGAGATTTAGAGCGTATTGGCGATCATATGGAGAATGTTATGGAGCTTGTTGAATATCAAATTACGAATAAGGTGAAGTTTTCTGAATCTGCTATCGCTGATTTAGATGAAATGTTTGACTTAACGATTCAAACCATTAGACAGGCAATTCACGCTTTGGATACGGATGATATTGAGGAAGCAAGATCTGTTCTTGAAAAAGAAGAGAAAATCGATAAAATGGAGCGTGACCTTCGTAAGAAACATATTATCCGTTTAAATGAAAGCAGATGTACAGGGGCAGCCGGCATTGTATATGTAGATATTATTAGTAATTTAGAGCGTGTTGGTGATCATGCTTGTAATATTGCTGAAGAAGTTATCGGGGAAGAATAGGTATTGAAGTGATTAAAGCTTAGCTTTGGTCACTTTTTTTTAATTATCGCGTTTCCTATAAGAGTGTATTCAAGAAGTTGACAATGGTTTCACTCGCTCTTTGCTTAGCTTTGTAATATTTGTGTATCTGCTTACAAAAACTTTACAAATCAAACAATTGATTTTACATTTACAGTCGCTTAACATATAAGCTGTTGGTTATATGTTCTTAAGTTTTATTTAAACGTGCACATTATAAGAATAAACATAAAAGCGGGGCGGATATTTTATGTATTATGAAGAGAAACAGGGCGGAAAAATTGCTTTAGTAGAGGATGAACCGTCTCATGCACTTTTAATGAGTTATAATTTGGAATCAAGAGGGATGAAGGTTACACTTTTTGAAAATGATAAACTGTTTTTAATCAGTGAACATGATTCTGATTTTGATTTTGATTTAATTATTATAAATGTAAATCTTCACGATGTAGAGGGACTACAGTTATGTGCCAGCATTAGGAGTAGGAAATTAGAAGTCCCTATTTTATTTGTCACTACAAGTCCAAGTTTAGAAAATTGTTTATGTTCAGATGAACCACTTGACTATTTAGTCAAACCTTTTTCGATTAAAGAGTTAATTGATAAAGTAAACCAACTTTTAGCCAATCATGAAATGAAAAAGGAATACGTATAATAGAAGCAGTATTGAGAAACATTTACATAGTCAAGAAATTTAAATGAAACACGACTGGATGGGGGGCCAGTCGTGTTTCATGTTTGTCGAATGAATACTTTTTGGGGATGATTGTATTCGTAACATATTATAGCTAACTGTTTTAGTGCAATGCAATGCGATTAACTAAAAATTAACAATGTTTATGAAACATTTACAATTATTAATTTTTGTAGAAGTAACGATGTTTTGTTGAATGTTCATCTTTCCTATTATTACATCTTGTTGTTTTCGATTATAATAGAACAGACTGTTATTTTTAAAGGAGGTTTTTGCGTGTTTAATGCTATGACATATGCTCACGGAGATTCATGGTGGGTTATGATTCTATTGTTTATCATTACCTATTTTCTCATTAGAGCCGGTGTGAACAAAGGTGCTAAAATTCTACATATGATTTTACGATTGTTTTACATCATTATGATTTTCTCTGGTGTTGTGCTGTTGTTTAATTGGGGATTCCCGGCTGCTTATGTATTGAAAGGAATTCTTGCAATCGTGTTGATTTATGCGATGGAGATGATTCTTGTTCGTACAAAAAAAGGGACCCTTGGAACAAAAGCGCCAATGTATTGGGGATTATTTGTTATTGTCCTTGTCATCGTCGTGTTACTGGGCCTTCGAATCATTACATTTTAAGAGCTAGCTAGGGATGAATGCCCTAGCTAGTTTTCTTGTAGAAATTTTTCTATTTGTTTGACAAAAGCCGTTTTATCATACAATTGGTATAGAGAAGAAGAGAGTCGTATCGGGTCACCGAAAAAATACCTCTCGTACTGTGTTTGACGGGATCCAAAGGAACTCATTGATAAATCCCATGCTAAACGAAACAGTTGTACACGTTCTTTTGCTGGAGCATTTTTCGCTTGTAAATATTGTTCTAAATCTTTACCGATAGCTGAATCAAAGTCTTTTTCAGTCGGTAAGGAGATAAAGCCGCTAGCTCCTAGTAAATGAAGGTACTCGACAAGGCGTGGATATGTTTTTTGATAATAATTTTGTGCTACCATTAGTGGCTTTGTATCGGGAACCATCGTGCCAAATCGATTTTTCTCAGCGTTTAATTCTGCCGCAGATAATAAAGATTTCATGATTTCAAGAGTCATAATCATCTCACTAAGCTTGTCTTGGACATGCTGATAGTCAGTAATGCCGATCGTTGTTGCAAGAGATTCACCAAGCCCTAATAGAAATTCCGTTTTGATGACTTGCCTACAAACAGCTTGATAGAGCAGCATCATGTTAAGGTTTGTTTCGGTAAAGATTCGAGTGACCGCATCTAAATCTTGATAGACAAAAACGCGCTCCCATGGCACAAGTACGTGATCAAAGACAACAACAGAGTCAACTTCATCAAATTTGAAAGTGAGAGGATGATCGAAGCGACTTGATACATTTTTTGCATACGATTCCCGGCATAGAAATTTTAATCCTGGAGTATTGGAAGGGATAGCAAAGGCATAGACATACGCGGGGTCGATCGAATTCCCTCCAACAGGCAAAACGAGAATTTCATCTGTTATTCCCCCTTGTGTCGCAAGCAAGCGAGCACCATGGATAATAATCCCTTCCTCATTTTCGTCAATCACTTTCGCAGCAATAATCTCTTCTTTATCAGAAAACTCGATATAGTGAGGGGAACGGTTCACTTGTGGATTAATAAATGTGTGAGTAAATGCCAAGTCATTTTGACGTGCGTTCAAGAATAGTTGCTGGATATTTTCTCCAAAATGATCTTCAAAAAAAGAAGAAGAAGTTCCGAGTGTCATAATCGCTGTGTTAACATAATCTGGAGAGCGACCAATTGTTCCTCCGCTTTTCTGAGCCCAAAGCTGAGTTGCCGCGCGGCGCTTTGCTAACGCTTCTATTGATGTTGGTTGTTCGAATGCAAAGTTAAATCGCTCATTCTCTTGATCAGACATTCGCGTCAGACAGGACTGTGTTGTAGGATCATGCTGTAAATCATAAAGTTCCCCTTTGCTTTGTAATATGCCTTTAAAAGCTGGATGCTTAGAAAATTTTCCTTCGACTCGCTTTCCATCGATCCAAACTTCATTGTTTAATGCATCAATCCGTTCAATGTATTGTTTACCAGTAATAATGGACAAGTTCATCTCACCCCACATGTATGACGATTCTCCATACTATATGTTGTCACAGTTTATTCAATGTGTAATTTTTTAAACAACCTCAAGCAATGATCGGAGCCATTGGAAAATAAGAAAAGGACTGCGACTTACGGTTTTTCTTAAGCAACCTTTTAAAAAATGATAAACTAGAGCAAGAACCAATTGTAGGAGGAAATAGGCGGTATGAGCTGGACTGTGAAAAGGTTTGAGCAATTATCAAGTGAAGAATTATATGAGATCATTCGTTTACGTATAGACCATATGGATATGCGGAGGAGGGGATAAAAGATGAGTAGACATGTTGTCTATGGTACACATGTTTTGGATGTAGCAAGCAAAGAACGGTTGGCAAGGGCTTTTCAGGTTCAAAAAGAGCAGCAGAAAACAGTCTTTTATGTACTTCCATCGCACAAGTGGTTACATGATGCTAGAGGAAAACAACCTGGTTTGCTTATTACGACGTTTGATGACATCGCGACTTTCATTTTGAAGCAAGCGTGCATCTCGTATATCCCACTAACCGAGGAAGAAAGAACATTGTTCTTTCTTCAATTTTTAAAAGAAGAAGTGATGTTTAAAGGTGATGATATCGTCTCAGGAAAAGCACGTGCATATGCTGACACGTACGGTCAAATCAAGCGTTTAGGGTTAGCGATCGAGGATATTCCGTCTTCTCTCTTACCTTTACAACCCCTTTTTAAAAGTTATGAGCAACAAATAGTCAAGGAGAGAGATCTACTCGATCCAGAAAATATTTTGTTGCGAGCAATTAAAGTGCTCCAGCAACAATCAGATCAAGTAGAGTTAGCAAAGATCGTCATTGATGGGTACTATGATTTTAGTCCTCTTCAGGCCTTATTTATTGAAGCATTAAGAAAAGCAGACATTTCTGTTGATATCTATGTACCAAATCATAAAAAGTTTGACATTGTTGATCAAACAGTAAATGAGTTACTGACAATGGGATTTGAAGATAAAAGAGAAGAAAATATAAAAAAGAAAATTACTCAAAAGGTCGAGCTGATTGCTGCCTCTACTAAAGAAGAGCAGTGGAAAGGTGTTATAGAAGAGATTTGTTATTGTGACTCTTATGAAAGTGTTGGAATCTTAGTTGTTGATGAGAAAAATGGAGTCGCTGATTTAGAGAAATATGCAATAGGATATCCATTGCCCATTAATAGAGCAAAAAAAAGAAAACTATCGACAACGTCGATTCATTCCTTTCTATTAGCTGCACTCTCAAATAACCGTGCACCGAAAACAAAGTGGGAACAACTACCATTAGTTGAACGTATTTTAAGACTTTTTCAAGTCAGTGGGCTGGACTATGCTAAACAAAAGCAACTATTCTTAAGTACGGGTGAATGGCAACAAGATCATCATCAAGAGCTGTTTAAACAAATACATGCGATTACGTGGAAGAAAAGTGCCCCATTTTTGACGTATATTAAACAACTTCGGTCTATCATTGAACAATTGCCGTTTCAAGCGTTTTGGGAAGAGCAATTTGAATATGCGCAAGATGTTGTAAAGGTTAAAGAAATGGCTGATGAGTATAAGGCTTTGACCCAAATTGACAGTCAACTAGAACGGTACGAGCAACTCCTTCATGAAAAAGGGTTAGAGAACTTGATGATGACTCACGATTTATTTATGGAATGGACGAAGGAACTAGGTGAACGTCTGCAGCTGCTTGAACAGCGAGCTTCAAAACGCGGTGTCGCTATTCACACTTGGCGAGATGTCAGTTTATTTCAAGGGGATAAATTGTATGTTGTTGGGATGAATGAAGGGATATTTCCTGCTCCTCATCATCTAAGTGGATATGTTCAAGAACGAGATTTACTTGGGGGGGCTGTTCGTTTCAGTCCACCGACACAAGATCATTTTCGAGCAAAGCAGCAGGCATATTTCGAGCAACTGCAATATGTTGCTAAAATAATTACGTACACGTATGTCAAAGGAATTGATGCAAATCATCCACTGCTCCCTTCGACATTACTAGAAAATGTACAAGAGTCGGATCAAATATGGACATGGGAACAGAGAATCGAGAAACCTTATTCTTTTTCTACTGAAGATCAGGAAGAGAAAATTGCCTTTCATGTTGGAAAAGGGCAGTCAGTTGAAAAGCTTCCAGATGAGATGGGAAAAGTATCAAAAAGGCTTGACCGCTTGGACCAAGCGGACGAACCAATTACGTTGTATCAACGTGAACCATTGCAACCAGTTGTTTCGATAACCGCACTTGAAAGTTATGCGCGTTGTCCTTTCCGTTACGGGATGGAACGAATTTTGCAAGTTCCAGAGCCTGCTTCACTACAAGAACGAGTATCGCCGCTTGATATCGGAGAACTGATTCATGCCATTATTGAGGAAGTGTATACCGAAATCAATGTAATTGGACAGTCGTTTGCCAAGTTAAAACAAGACATTGGCCATATTCCTGAGCGAATAGACGAATTATTTGAAGAAAAGTGGGAGCAGATTGAAAAACAAAGTCCTGAACTATCACGACTTGATTTAGAACTGACAAAACAAGAATGGCAGAAGCGCTTGCGGCGTTGGTGGCAAGCGGAACGAAAACATTTTTGGGATAATGACCACCTCGCGCAAATGCAAGTTATGGCGATTGAGAAACCGGTACAGTTCGAATTACCATTGTCTGAGGAAAAGACATTGGTATTGACAGGAAAAGCAGATCGTGTCGACCGAATGGATGATGCGATTGTTGTTTATGATTATAAATCTGGACAAATGAATGTGAAAATGGAAGAGGTACGATTGGGCTTAAAGTTACAGTTACCGTTATACGCATTTGCGATACGAGAGGAACTCGAAAGAATTGAACAAATGCCTGTAAAAGCAGACGGAGCTACTTATATTTCGCTTAAAGAACCAAACAAGCGAGCAGGTAATGGTATGTGGCGTAAGGAACATATTGGGAAATCTTCACGCTATAATGTTTCTTCTTTTTGTCGAAATAAAGAAGATCAACTTGGAACAGAGCAATTTATAATTGACCATGAACTAAAAGAGAGAATTACCGAAATTTGGGAAGGGATGCAGACCAATTTTCCAGTTGAACCGCTTGAATGCTCAAAATTTTGTCAGTACCGTTCTGTTTGTCGGGTAACGGATGAGAAACGAGAAAATGCAAATGGAAAATAGAGGTTGTTTTAAAAAGAAGTCAGTTTATCCCATTTTGAACCTTGAAGCTATTGCGCCCATTTTTGGACACGCTCTAATAAGAGTAAGAGAGGAGGAAAGGCTATGAAGTTTAATGATGCTCAGCAAGAAGCAATAACAAGTGAAAAAGGCCTTATCCTTGTTTCAGCAGGAGCTGGATCTGGGAAGACCCGCGTTTTAACCGAACGCTTTATCCATTTATGTGAACTTCGACTTCAACATCAGGACAATCCTGTAGGGGCGACTGCGGATGAAATTGTCGCCATTACGTTTACAGAAAAAGCCGCGCGAGAAATGAAGGATCGAATACGAAAAAGGTTAGCAGAAAAAGAGAGTGATGCAAAAAAGGAAAAAGAGCGCCTCTTTTGGTATGAACAAAAAGAAGCAATCGAGCGAGCTAATATTTCAACGTTTCACAGTTTTTGTCAACGTCTTCTATCTCAACATGCGATGGCAGCTGATTTGATTCCGCAAAGTCGTGTTATTGATGATGTAGAGGCAAAAAGCCGCAAAAGAACGATCTTAACGAAGTTGTTTGAAGAACGAGATTTTCATGAAATGGCATTGCCATTACTTCGAATCATTAGTAAGAATCAGCTTTTTGAATCGATTGAATCCATTTATAGTGATATCCGTGAATTTGTTGTAGGAGAAACTGCGATTGAATCGTTACATGTCAATGTGATGCTAGAAAAACAACGAATCGCAAAGCAAAATGTTCAAAGGGAAGTAGTCCAACAATTTCATGAGAAAGCTCTTAAGTGTGTAGCAGCTTTCCCCTCTGTTGATGAATTGACGAAAGCACAAAGAGATCACGTGGAACGTATAACAGAAGCATTTCAAACAGGAGCGATTTCTGATGACCCAAATAAATATGTCAGGCTGATGAAGCAAATTATGCCTGCCCGCTCTGACAAGAAACGTTGGAGTGACAAAGCTCCTGCATTGTTAGAGCTTTATGAAGAGCATTGGAAGCCGTTAAAAGATCGTTGGGATGATATCGGAGGAGACATAACAATTGATGAAGTGACAAAGCAGCTTTTAGAGCGAGTCGTTAGCCTGCTTCAAGAATTCGCAAGACGTTACGAGAATGAGAAGAAACTTGCTGGTGTTCTTGACTTTTCTGATTTGCAGCAAAAAGCAGTCTCTCTCCTCGAACAGAAGACGATTAAAGAATCGTGCCAAAGACAGTTTCGACATATGATGATTGATGAATTTCAAGATACCAATCGCCTACAACTGGAGATGCTAGAGCGAATCGATCCTGAGTTTCAATTTATTGTAGGAGATCAAAAGCAATCAATTTATCGTTTCCGTGGCGCGAATGTTAGTTTAATGAATGAGAGAGAAGAACTTGCAACAAAACAAAGCAATGCCGAAGTCATTTTAATGAACGAGAATTATCGGACGACAGCACCTGTTATTGAGGCCGTAAATGAACTTTTCTTCAATGCGATGGTACAAAAGCGGACGGAATCATATGAAACAGTGTATGCACCACTCAACGCGAATCGACCTGGTGAACATGTTGAAGAAAAAAGAGTAGAGTTGACAGTACTTGAGAAGGATGAAGAACGAGAACAATCATCATATGATGTTTTAGCGAATCGAATTGTAGAGATGATCCAAACTGAAAATCCACATGTGTACAAAGATGAGTTCTGGGTTCATCCAACCTTTGGTGACATCGCAATTTTAATTCCTGCAAGATCACACCTTCTTTCACTTGAGCGTGCACTAATTAATAAAGGAATTCCTTATGTTGTGAGTGGAGGGATAGGGTTTTATGAAAGACAAGAGATACTCGACTTCTTAACAGTATTAAGATGGCTTAATCGACCATTTGAAGAGCTCTATTTGTTGTCAATGTTGAGAAATCCAATTTGTGGCCTTACAATTGATGATTTCTTAACTCTAAAATCAACGTTAGAAGAAACCGAATCGCTCTATCAGCTTGTCTATGATAGTTCCGCATTTACCTTTACAAACTTACCTATAGCAATCCAAGAAGCCTGTCACAAGCTTCAGACGTGGCTAAATCAATGGACACCGTTTCGAACGCAACAGTCACTTGAACAAACGTTAGTGGCGATTTTCATGGAAACGGGTTTACGGACTGCACTACTCTTGCAAAGTAATGGCTTGCAGAAAGTGAGAAATGTTGAAAAATTAATACAAACGATTGTTGATAGTGGGCATACAGACTTAGAAACGATTTTAGCGGATTTAGAGGACCTTATTGCCCTTAGTGAAAAAGAAGGGGAATCTGAAGTGGAACGTGTCGATGGTGATGTCGTGCAAATTATGACGGTACATGCTTCAAAAGGGTTGGAATTCCCCATAGTTTGCTTACCTCAATTAGAAAGAACGATTCGAGGCGACAAAGGTAGCATTCGATTTCATCCTGAATTAGGAATTGTCTTACATATAGAAGAAGAGGCAATAGAGATTGAGGAAAAGAAGATTGTGTATCAAACTCCTGGATTTCCTATTGTGAAAGACCGGGCGAATCAAGAAGCAAGAGAGGAAGCAAAGCGGTTGTATTACGTAGCTATGACAAGAGCACGTGATTATTTATATATGATAGGTGAAGAATCAACAGCTAATCATACGTGGCTTTCCTTAACAGAATCAGCATTGGAACAAACTCAGTTAGCGGATAAACTAAATATCAGTGAGCAAAGTGACGATCTAGAGCCATTTCAAACAAGGTCGTCAGCATACGAGATTCCAAAGCTGGTACAGTATAAGGAAGTACTGCTAACCTTGTCTGTTTCAGAGGTGATGCTTTTTATAAAAGACCCAGTTGCTTATTTCAATCGCTATGTCATTGGCTTACCCGAACTTCCTGCTAAGACAAGTTTACATCTTCCTATTGAAAGTTCGAACAGAGTCGATCCATCTACGCTTGGAACACTTGTGCACCGTGCTTGTGAACTGCGTGATAACGGCTTATCGTATGAAGAAGCCATTGACGAAGTGGTGCGGGAAGAAGAGGAATTAGGTGAGGATCTTTCAAAGTATCGAGCCGAAATGATGATGTTAATGAGAAGTTATTCTGATCGTGCAAAACAAGGGTTAGGAGAAACGGTTGCAACGGAATGGTCATTTGTAACAGAGATTGAAGGCGCTGATATTATTGGAGAAATAGATAAAATTACAATAAAGGATAGCAGTCTTCATATAGTTGATTTCAAAACAAATAAAATTACCAATTCGGGAAGTGAGCTAATTGATCTGTATTGGTCACAACTCTATCTTTATAAGTTGGCCTATGAAAAAGAAACGGGTGAATCGATTGATACGATGTCGTTATTTGTTTTCCGCGATGGTGTAAATCCCGTTCATACATTAGAGAACAACGAAAAAGACGAGGAGGCAGTTCGACTTGCTATCCGAACCATTTGTGCACTTCGAAAGAAGGGCGCGCCAAAGACCGATTATGCATCTTTAATACGTAAATAGTCAAAAAAAGAAGCTAGCAGATCACACACACTGCTCGCTTCTTTTTTATTATACAATTCTTTTTTGTATAGCTGCACTGGCGTAGTCAATAATCGTTACAACAATGATAACAACAAGAATCATCCCTACTTCATCCTAATTTCGGTGCGCTGTTGCAATGGTAATGAGTGTACCAATATCACCTGCACCGATAATACCTAAGATTGTAGAGGCTCGAACGTCGAATTCAAAACAATAGATCAATAACAAAATTAAAAGGGGTTTGATACCTTAAAATGTTTGAAACTTTTGTTAAGTGGGTATTTTAAGAATAACAATGTCGTAGGAGGGGTAGAAATGATAAATGATTTTGCAATGGATCCAAAGATAAAAAAACAATTAAATGTTATAAAGAGCTTACAAGCACGTTCAGAAGATACTGTGCAAGCTTTATATGCGCAGGCGATCCTTGAATATTCTCTCTATCATTATAGAAAAGATGACCTACATGACCGAATTGACCAAGCATTGATAAATAAAAATGAAACACAATTTAATAAATATGCATTAGAGTATAGACAATGGATCGAGTCTCATAGAGAAGGAAAGACGGTTGTAGAAGATGGATTTGAACTATACTTAACGTTTGAATAAATAAGCGTGCTGGTGATTTACCAGCACGCTTATATTTTGACAGAAGGAAAAAACTAGTTATGAAAGAAAAGATGAAACAGGACTAGGCACCTTTTACAGAACCTATCCCTACGTGGCTAGACCTTACTTAAATTGTTTAATATGTTTTTAATTTGAAAATTAGGGAATATAACTACTATAAGAGAAACAAATAATACAATGAGGTGAGGAAAAATGTGGACCATATTAATCATCATTTTTATCTTGTGGATACTTGGATTTAGCTTTGAAATAGCAGGAAATCTCATACATTTACTATTGGTTGTCGCGCTTGTCATATTTATCATAAGGCTTATTACCGGAAGAAGGGTTTAGGAAGAAAGAGGATGTCTTCAGGTTGTTTCAATGACTTGTGACATCCTCTTTTTCAATTATTTGGAAAGGTGTGTAGTACGCGCACATCTGAAACCAACTCATTCCCTTCTACAGTAGATGGGTCATCCTTGCTCAGTCAACAAGTCATAAGCATTTTGAAAAATCGGATCGCTATTTACATAATGTTGAAATACATAAAAAAGGGCTTCTTCTTCACTTTTAATATGATTCAAAACATCATCGTATGCAGAAGACAAAAAGCGATCTTGTTCAAGTAGGGATTTCATTCGATCAGGGTGATAGGTCATGTTATATTCGTCTCCTTTGATGTTATTTTCGTTACTAGTTTATGTAAACATTCTAAATTGGCTCAAACTTTTTTTGAAATAGCAAAAACGAAACATGTAACCGTTTGCAAAAAAACATTGACAATTATCTGAATTTTTCGTACGATTTTAACAGACTGACCAGTCGGTTAAAGACCTGTATAAATTGCATGAAGGCGGTGGAAGCAAGATGAAAAAAAAACCAACGAAAGAACGGATCATAGATACAGCACTCCTTCTTTTTGAGGAGTATGGATTCCATGCTGTAACGGTTGACCGCATTGTAAAAGAGAGCGGTACATCCAAAGGTGGATTTTATCATAATTTCAAATCGAAGGATGAGCTTTTATATACGGTACATGATTCGTTTATTACATATATTCTTGATAAAGCAGAGGATGCTTACAATCGGTATGATACGCCTGCTGAACGGTTATATGAGACTGTGAAATCGTTTGTGATGATGTTTGAATTATACCGACCACATGTTACGGTGTTTTATCAAGAATCACTTTATTTAAGCAAAGAGTATTTCGACAACATTAAACGTAAGCGCAATCGTTATAAACAGATGATGTTCCGTTTAGTGGAGGAAGGCATTGCATGTGGCGAATTCAGAAAGGAAATACCTGTGCAGATCACATCAATGGCGATTTTTGGAATGACCAACTGGACATATAAATGGTACAAAGAAACTGGTGAGTACTCGATTAAAGAAATTGCTAACATTTATACAGACATCGTAATGAATGCGGTTTTAACTAAAGAGGCAAGTATGAAGACAGAATATGTACGCTTTTTTCTTTCAAGTAACCAGGATTCAATCGTTTAGATTCCAATTAGGGGGTGTTGTAGATGGATATGTTTGATTATATACATGAGATGGAAGAACGACGCGACATGATTAAACAAGGTGGTGGGGAGAAGCGAATTGATGCTCAACATAACCGCGGGAAACTGACAGCACGTGAGAGAATTAATTGTTTGCTTGATGATGAAACATTTGTTGAACTTAACCCTTTTATTGAGTTTCGTGGAGATGCTTTTCAAGCAAGTGAAGCACGTGGTGAAGGTGTCGTTACTGGTTACGGTAAAATTCATGGACGACTTGTCTTTTTATTTGCTCAAGACTTTACGGTATTTGGTGGCGCATTAGGAGAAATGCACGCACAAAAAATCGCGAAGGTGATGGATTTAGCTGCGGAAAATGGTGCTCCTATTATCGGTTTAAATGACTCTGGAGGAGCACGGATTCAAGAAGGTGTCTTGTCATTAGATGGCTATGGACACGTCTTTTATCGGAATGCTATTTATTCAGGTGTTATACCACAAATTTCAGTGATTATGGGACCTTGTGCAGGGGGAGCCGTTTATTCCCCGGCGATCACCGATTTTGTCTTTATGGTTGAAAAAACGAGTCAGATGTTTATTACAGGACCTAAGGTGATTGAAAGTGTGACAGGGGCAAAAATCAACTCAGAAGATTTAGGCGGAGCGAAAGTTCACTCAAGTGTTAGTGGCAATGCACATTTTACTGCACAGTCAGAGGAAGAAGTGTTATTGGAAGTACGGAGATTAATCGAATTTCTTCCTTCAAACTTTGAAGAACATGCATTACACCTAGAACCTAAAGAGAAACGTCCAGTGCAAGAACGTATAAATGAGTTAATTGATCTTGTTCCTGTTGATGGAACAAAAGTGTATGATGTTCGCAAAGTTATCAAAAAAATCGTCGATGACGAAGAATTCATGGAAGTTCAACCAATGTTTGCTAAAAATATCGTTGTTGGATTTGGACGCATAGAAGGAAATACGGTAGGGATTGTTGCAAATAACCCGAAAATGATGGCAGGTGGACTGGATATCAATTCTTCAGATAAATGTTCACGTTTCATTAGGTTTTGTGATTGTTTCAATATCCCTATTATTACTTTTGAAGATGTAAGCGGATTCATACCTGGAGTTCAACAAGAGCATGGAGGAATTATTCGTCATGGTGCAAAGATTTTATATGCCTATTCGGAAGCTACAGTCCCGAAGATTACAGTAATTCTCAGAAAAGCATTTGGAGGAGCATATGTTGCTTTAAATAGTAAAGCAATTGGAGCCGACTTAGTATTTGCTTGGCCTAATGCAGAAATCGCAGTTATGGGACCTGAAGGTGCAGCGACGATTATCTATGCAAAAGAAATTCGAGAAAGCAATACCCCTGAAGAAACTAGGAAACAAAAAATTGCCGATTACAGGATGCGGTTTGCGAACCCATATGTTGCTGCAGCAAATGGAATGGTTGATGATGTCATTGACCCACGTGATACAAGGAGAAGTCTCATTCAAGGGTTAGAGATGTTAAGAAAGAAAAAGAAACAACTTCCGAAAAAGAAACACGGGAATATGCCTTTGTGATAAACCTGTAAATGTGCTAGGAAGGGAGTGAGCGGATAGCCTGAAAAGGTAGCCGCATAATAATGGATATGACATTTAATGAATTTCCAGTTCCTACGTATCGGCAATGGCGAAAGGTAACAGAAAAATCTTTAAGAGCGGAGACGTTTGACCAGACTCTTAGAACGAAACTCTTTGATGAGATAGTACTAGAGCCAATGTATCAAAAAAAAGACTTAGAGAATTGCAAGACGATGGGAAGTGAGCCAGGAGTTTATCCGTTTGTAAGGGGAACATCAGCTCAACCAAAACCTTGGATGATTAGTCAAGAGTTGACTGCCATGACTCCAGTACAACTAAACGAACGAATGAAGGAAGACTTTGCAAGAGGCCAAAATGTCACTCATATTGTCTTAACCGATGAAATGAAAAGAGGAAATAAGCCCAATCTTCTTGAAAATAATGGTGTTACACTATATGACTTAGAAGAGATGCAAGTAGCTTTTAATGGAATTGATTTGTCCAATCAGCCGGTTCATCTAGATGCAGGTGTCGTAAGTCTCCCACTATTAGCAATGTTTTGTTCACTATCTAATCAATTAGAAGGAACAATCGCCGCAGATCCGCTCCACCAATTAGTAAAAGATGGGACATTGACGTATTCATTAGATCGCTGTTACGACTATATGGCACTCGCTGTAAAGTGGGCACAGGCGAATCACCCCAAGTTACGAACGATCCTAGTTCAAAGCCATGTTTATCATAATGGCGCAGCTAGCCCAGCAGTAGAATTGGCCGCGGCCTTAGCGACAGGGGTAGAATATGTGAATGCGTTACTAGAAAGAGGAGTATCTGCTGATCAAGCAGGAGGATCGATTACATTTGCTTTCTCTATAGGGAATGATTTTTTTAGTGAAATTGCAAAAATACGAGCTGCACGATTACTGTGGGCAGCGATAATGGCGGAGTTTGGTGCAGGAGAAACCGGACAAAAAATGAGCATTCACGCCAGGACATCATCATTCACAAAAACGAAACAGGATACGTATGTCAATCTACTGAGAGGAACAAGTGAAGCGTTTGCTGCTGCGGTTGCAGGAGTTGATAGCTTGCATGTAAGTCCGTTTGATGACGAATTACAAGATCCGACTGCGTTTTCAAAAAGGATTGCTAGAAACACGTCACTTATTTTACAAGAAGAAGCCAATATCGGAGTAACGGTAGATCCATCAGGTGGTTCTTGGTATGTAGAACATATAACGGAGCAATTTGCGAAAAAAGCATGGGAGTGTTTCCAAGACATCGAACGTGAAGGTGGAATGATTGCAGCACTTAAAAATGGTCTTGTACAAAATCGAATTCATACGACATGGAAAAAGCGCTTAGAAGATGTCGAGTACCGGAGACAATCGATTGTTGGAATAAATAAATATGTCAATTTAAATGAGGCACTACCACCGAAGCAGGAGCCAGCTTGTGAAACGCAAGACGCGTATAGCAAACGCTTGGAAAGGAAAGATGAAAAAGTAGGAGAGACGCGACCAAAGACAATGGAGGATGTGCTTGCTTTGATTCGTCAAAATGTTTCCATTCACCAAGTACATGAACGATTACAAGATAATGTTTCTTCGATTGAAATTGAACCGATACCAAAAAGACGGATAGCTGAAGGCTTTGAACTGTTACGTCAAAAAAGTGATGACCTCTATGAGTTGCTTGGACAACGTCCAACTGTGGATGTACTTAGTCTCGGCCCACTCGCTACACATAAAACGCGAGTCGATTTTATTGCAGAACTATTTCAAAGTGGAGGATTTGAGGTTCAACTTTCTGATCCAATAGAAGGAGTTGAGGAAGCTCTTAAACAAGCAGAATCGTTTGACCTTGTCGTTCTCTGTGGAACTGATGAAAGCTACTCTCAGTTAGGTGTACCTCTAGCAACGGAATTAGCAAAAAGGTCATGCGATGTTTTTATCGCAGGTCGTCAGCAAGAAGAATTTGAGGATCTGTTGAGACAAGCGGGAGTTCAAGGATTCATCCATGCAAAAACGAATGCATATAAGCTTTTATTTGACTTACAAGCTAAGATGGGAGGAACAAAAAAATGAGAAAGAAGCCTACTTTTCATTCGATGCCATTTCCATCTTTTAAACAAGTAAAGCAATCAAAGAAGCAGGATGGGCCTGCTTTTCATACAATGGAGCAAATTGCGATTAAACCGGTTTATATCAAAGAAGATATAGAAGATATGAACCACTTAGATTATGTTGCAGGAATTGCGCCTTTTTTTCGTGGACCATATCCAGCCATGTACAAAACACGTCCATGGACGATTCGCCAGTATGCAGGGTTTTCTACCGCAGAAGAAAGTAACGCTTTTTATCGTCGAAATCTAGCAGCAGGTCAAAGAGGATTATCGATCGCCTTTGATTTAGCAACCCATCGTGGCTATGATTCTGATCATGAACGAGTTGTTGGGGATGTCGGAAAAGCTGGAGTGGCAATTGATTCTATTTTAGATATGAATCTTTTATTTGACGGGATCCCACTTGATCAAATGTCTGTATCGATGACGATGAATGGTGCTGTCCTTCCTATTATGGCGTTTTATATTGTAGCCGCAGAGGAACAAGGAGTACCTAAAGAGAAATTAACGGGAACCATTCAAAATGATATTCTAAAAGAATATATGGTACGAAATACTTATATTTACCCACCCAAAGCTTCTATGAAAGTGATCTCCGACATCTTTGAATATACTTCTAAATATATGCCTAAGTTTAATAGTATTAGTATTTCAGGCTATCATATGCAAGAGGCAGGTGCGACAGCAGATATTGAACTTGCCTATACACTAGCAGACGGACTTGAGTATGTCAGAACAGGAATAAAAGCAGGTCTTGATATTGACGAATTTGCACCAAGACTTTCTTTCTTTTGGGCTATAGGAATGAATCATTTTATGGAAGTGGCTAAAATGAGAGCTGCGAGACTTATTTGGGCAAAGTTAATCAAACCATTTAATCCAAAAAATGAAAAGTCACTCGCTCTTAGGACGCACTCGCAGACATCTGGTTGGAGTTTAACGGAACAAGATCCATACAATAACGTGATCCGTACTTGTATCGAAGCAATGGCAGCAGCTCTTGGTCATACGCAGTCTTTGCACACGAATGCACTTGATGAAGCGATTGCTTTGCCAACAGATTTTTCAGCACGAATTGCCAGGAATACACAGTTGTACTTACAGGAAGAAACAGGAATTACCAATGTCCTTGATCCTTGGGGAGGCTCTTATTATGTTGAAACACTAACGGCGGAGCTTATGAAGAAAGCTTGGGGTCATATTGAAGAAATTGAAAAGCTTGGCGGGATGGCAAAAGCAATTGAGACCGGTTTGCCGAAAATGCGAATTGAAGAAGCGGCAGCTAGGCGACAAGCGCATATTGATTCGAAAAAAGAGACAATTATCGGTGTAAACAAATATCGTCTTGATCAGGAAGAGGATCTCGATATTTTAGATATTGATAATACGGTAGTACGAGAATCGCAGCTTAGACGTTTGGAGAAATTGCGTCATGAACGTGATGGAAAAGAAGTGAAGCGGACTCTCGCTGCGCTGTCTAGCTCGGCTGAAACGGGCAAGGGCAATTTACTAGAGTTAGCTATCGATGCGGCAAGAGCGCGTTGTAGTTTAGGAGAGATCTCAATGGCTTATGAAAAGGTTGTTGGTCGTCATAGAGCAGTTATCCGTTCGATAAGCGGTGTATATCGTGCAGAGTTTGGAGAGAAAGATGAAATGAAAGAGATCCGTCATGTAACAGATCAGTTTGCCGAGAATGAAGGGAGACGTCCGAGGATTATGATTGCAAAAATGGGTCAAGACGGTCATGATCGAGGCGCTAAAGTGATCTCAACTGCTTTTGCCGATATGGGCTTTGATGTTGATATTGGTCCTTTATTTCAAACTCCTAAAGAAGCAGCTCTTCAAGCAGTCGAAAATGATGTTCATATTTTAGGAATGAGTTCACTTGCAGCTGGTCACAAAACACTCTTGCCTCAAGTCGTAGAGGAACTACGGAAACTTGGTCGTGAAGACATTCTAGTTATTATTGGCGGAGTCATACCTGCCAAGGACTACGAGTTTTTAAAAGAGCATGGAGCTGCTGCGATATTTGGACCCGGAACGGTCATTCCTGTAGCAGCACAGCAAATTATGCAAGAATTAAATAGGCGATTAGGCTATGTTGAGTGAGGAGACAATTGAATAAGGAAGAAGAAGAGTTGAGGAAGCTCCCTCTTTGAAAGAGATCTGGCGGAGGTTAAGTTTTTTTAAAAGGAGATACCGTATGAATTTGAATTATAGACGTCAGCCACTGTCTTTAGAAGAGTATGTAAAAGGAGTCAAAACAAATAATAGGGCTGTTTTAGCTAGAGCAATTACGCTAGTGGAGAGTAATGCATCACGACATGTTACTCTTGCCCAAGAAGTACTTACAGAGATTATGCCGAATGCAGGGAAATCTATACGGATTGGAATTACAGGGGTTCCTGGAGCGGGCAAGAGTACGTTCATTGAAACGTTTGGGACGATGCTTTGTGAAAAAGGGCATCGTGTTGCCGTTCTTGCTGTAGATCCTTCAAGTTCTCTTTCGCACGGAAGCATTCTTGGTGATAAGACAAGAATGGATCAGTTATCAAGACATCCAAGAGCATTCGTCAGGCCATCACCTGCAGGAGGTGCTCTTGGTGGGGTTGCGAGAAAAACAAGAGAGACATTACTTTTATGTGAGGCAGCGGGATATGACATCATCATTGTAGAAACAGTTGGTGTTGGACAAAGTGAAGTATCTGTTCGTTCCATGGTAGATTGTTTCTTAGTGTTGGTGCTAACTGGGGCTGGTGATGAGTTACAAGGAATGAAAAAAGGGATTATGGAAATGGTTGATATTATGCTTATTAACAAAGCGGATGGAACAAATATTCAAGCTGCAAATCAGGCGAAAATAGAGCTTAGTCGCATTCTTCATATGCTTCCTAGAATCACGGAAGGATGGGAAACAAAAGTACAAACGGTGTCCTCGATGACAGGTGAGGGGATAGAAGAATGTTGGAGTACGGTCGAACAGTTTCGCACTCATCTGATCCAGTCTAAGCAGTTTGAAGAACGGAGAAAAAAACAAGCAGCCAATTGGTTTCATTCATTAGTGGAAGAACAACTTTTGTCTTCTTTTTACGGGAGCGACTTAATAAAAAACGAGCTCCCACAAATAAAGCAGACCGTATTACAAGGTCAGGTTAGTGCAACACAAGCAGCATTAACTTTGTTGAAAAAATATCAACAGAATAAATAATCCATATACTAAAGTCATTCCGTTCTTTGCACTGATTAGGTAAACGAAAACGACAAATAGAATAAGTCATAAGTAGTCAAGATGAATTGTTCATATAAGCAGTGTGCTCAATTTGAAATAATTTGTTTTGGAAAAAAGTAAAAAAGACGAGGGGAGTCTCTCTACCCTCGTCTGTGTCAATGTTTCTCTCGTCCGTTCATTCAGCACTAATAGCAATCTTTTCAAGTGGAACAGTATAAACCGATGAACGATTCGTTTTTGGATTAAAATAGGCGATCAGTAAACTTGTTGCTTCCTTCATGCCCGAATCTGTCAAATGGAAAGGAAGTCTCTCAATCATTGTATGCTTGTGTAATTCTTTTTCCTTCAAATTTAGGGTAGCGAAGGAAGCGGACACAAGAGCTGGTTCATTTGCTAATATCGTTAAGAAACGTGATTGTTCCTGCTTAGACATTGAGAACTCCCACCATGTTTTACGTGGTTTGTGTTTATGGTTTTCAAAATAATCTACCATCATTAATCCTCTCACCAAAGGAGAGTTTGCCTGTGTTTCTCGTTGCGATAAAAACTGATCGAGCCTTGTAAATAGATCTTCTAATTGATGGCCAATCCGCGCCCATCCGCGCTCGTCCCAAAAATCACCGAACTCTTGAAAGAAATCAAATGCAGAATCAAATTCATTCGTAACCAAATATTCAATCGTTCGATCCATTCTATGATCATTCCAATACTTTTCAAGGACATCTTCTACTCGTTTGATGCGAATAATCTCATCAAATGTTAATACGTTGTTTTTTAAAATCTCATATGGTGAATGGTCCATATACACATAATCATGTTGCTCAGCTCGTAATCGTAAGCCAGTTCCGCGAAGCATTTTCAAAAAGCCTAGTTGCATTTCCTCTGGACGCATCTCAAATACGTCATTAAATGTTCTGCGGAAAGAATCGTAATCTTCTTCAGGTAGTCCAGCAATTAAATCAAGATGTTGATCAATCTTACCGCCTTCTTTCACCATGGTTACGGTTCTTTTTAATTTATCAAAATTTTGACGACGCATAACGAGGTCGTTCGTCGCATCATTGGTTGATTGCACGCCGATCTCAAAGCGGAATATTCCTGGTGGTGCATGATCATTTAAATAAGTGAGTACTTCTGGCCGCATAATATCAGCAGTAATTTCAAATTGAAAGACACAATCTTGATGATTTTCAATTAGAAACCGAAAAATCTCTAGTGCATAGTCACGTTTTATGTTAAATGTACGATCGACAAATTTAATCAGCTTTGTGCCACTTTCAATTAAAAAAAGGAGGTCTGCTTTGACTCGGTCAATATCAACATATCTGACCCCAACTTCAATAGATGAGAGGCAGAACTGACAGCTGTACGGACAGCCGCGACTCGTTTCAAAATAAGTAACACGTTTTGATAAGCCATCCAAATCCTCGTGAAAGCGATACGGGGTCGGAATGTCATCGAGTTTTAATTTTGGTCTAGGAGCAGTAATGACTACTTCAGCTTCTTTACGATAAGCAAGCCCGAATACCATATGATATTTTTGGGTGCTACTAATTTCTTCAAGTAGCTGCTTGAACGTTTCTTCCCCTTCCCCGACTACGATAAAGTCAACATTCTCTAGAGTTTCCAACCATTCTTTCGTGTCATAAGAGACTTCAGGTCCACCTAGAACAATTTTTGTTTCAGGCAGCACTTTTTTTAGCATATTAATTACTTTTATTGTTTCTTCTATGTTCCAAATATAACAACTAAATCCGATCACGTCTGGTTTTCGATCATAGAGATCGGAAACAATGTTCATGACTGGATCTTTGATCGTATATTCAACCATTTCTATTGGAAAATCAGGTTCGGAATAAGCTTTCAAGCAACGTAAAGCTAAACATGTATGGATATATTTTGCATTCAACGTCGTAACGACGGTTTTCATTCTGTACCCCTCAATTCTTTTCTTTTGTTCCGTACTGTATCATATCATAATTCTGCTCTTAATTAAAAAACAATCAGAATGAAAGAAGGGTCAATCAGTAGTCTGAATCGATGATCTAACAAACTACTTCGATCTGTAATAAAAGCTTATCCAGCAACGATTGTTTTTGTAACACATGACCGTTATTTTGTAAAAATGTTGGTAACTCATGTGCTGCATATTACTCTTTGAAGACTTAATTGATAAATGATCAGGAGGAAATGAATTTATTGATGATTGAAATGGAGTTAGCGGCAACCATTAGTTCAAATGTCACTAGCTAATAGTAAAGAGGAAAAACAAATGTTATAGAGAAAGTATATTGAATGGTGGGTGAATAGAAAGCAGAGCCTTACATAATAATTAGAAGATAATCGTTATGTAGGGTGAAGATAAAAAGACGAAATCTAATGTGGTCAATGACCTCATTAGATTTCTCTCGATTCAAAACTCTTATTCTACTTTTTCATAATCACTGATATCTTCAGCAACGATCGGTTGACTCGTATCAATGTGGCCAAATAACTCTGAATGAACTTCTCCATCAATGAGAATTTGAGTCTCGTCGAATCCGAATTGCTGCATAGCCATAGCGATTTGTTGTACCAACATGTACTCTGTTCCAGAACCAACTTGGGCATTCAATAATTCAGAAGAGAAAGATACATGTGCGACACCTTCTTTATCTTCAACAGATTGTACCTCAACGTCACTAGGAATAATGGAAATGAGACCTTCTTCAGTTGGACCTTGAACCCAAGCTTCTAATGTTGCTACAAATAGAGCATCTTCAGTTATTTCTAACTGGCGTTCTACGCGGTACATGTCGATTACTTGATCATCTGAGAAAACAAGTTCAATTGAACTTGTAGTTTCCGAGCTACCTTCTTCATTAGTGGGTGTATCTTCTGCCTCTGTTTCAGTTTCAACCGTCTCAGAATCTACTTCTGGTTCTACTTCTTCATCTGTGTCTACTTCAGTTTCCTCTTCAACTAAATCACTGTTTTCTTCGGATTCAATGCCATCAGCAGGCTGTTCTTCTTGTTCGTTGCTTGTAGTTCCTTGACCACATGCACCTAGAAGAAGGATGGATAACCCTAGTAAGAGAAACATCCAATGTTTTTTCACGATACTTCCCCCTTTTTCTCGTTCATCCTTAAAAAGATAGTGATAGAGTTTCATAACTCTATCACTTAAATTCTACATCATTCATGTTGAAATTCAATGACCAATTTCGACATAGGTAATTAGAATGAGTTTTTTTGCAGGGGGGTGATCTTAGAATTTCTGGGCATTTGAGGAAGAAGAAAGCGGAAGAAAATGGTACAATAAAAAAAAGAATGTGTAGGAAGGAATTTTGCTTATGCCTCAAACGAAAGCTTTCAGGATTGGTTATGGGATTGTACTCCTTTTCATTATTATTTATTTAGGTTCGTTAATTGATTGGGTATTTACTCCATTTGTCATTCTAATCCAGACCTTATTCGCACCAATTATATTGGCTGGGGTTCTATTTTATTTATTTCGTCCTTTTGTAAACATACTATCAATGAAATTACCAAGGTCCATAGCTATTTTAATTTTGTATTGTGGTGTAATCGGCTTAGTAACAGCCCTTGTTTTCATCATAGGACCTGAATTACAGAAACAATTTTATAGTTTTACACGAAACATGCCTATTTTTATTAATGAAATTCGCGATATGTTTATTAATTTGCAAGAGAACGAGTACATCTCACGCTTCCAACAAGGTGAGAATTTTTCGATAGAAGAAATCACGATGGAATTTGCAAATTATCTTAATAATTTTGTTTCAGGTATCGGACACAATATTGCAAACTTTATTGGGATCATTGCAAATACAATTATTATCATCATTATCATTCCATTTGTGTTGTTTTACATGTTAAAGGAGGGGGAAAAGGCTCCGAACCAATTAGTGAAATTACTCCCTGAAAAAAGACAAAGTGAAGGCAGAGAAGTACTAAAAGCAATGGACTTTGCATTGAGCTCCTATATTCAAGGGCAAATTATTGTCAGTATTTGTGTAGGAGTATTAGCCTATGTTGCATTTCTCATCATAGGGCTTGATTATCCGCTTGTATTGGCTCTTGTGGCTATGTTTACCAATGTGATTCCGTTTATAGGACCATGGATTGGAACGTTACCAGCTGTCATTGTTGGATTTTTGCACTCTCCTTTTATGGCGCTACTTGTCATTTTGGTCGTTGTGGTCGTTCAACAGATTGAAAGCAATTTAATTTCACCACAAGTAATGGGGAGGAAATTATCGATTCATCCAATAACTATTATCTTTTTGCTTTTAGTTGCAGGAAGATTTGCAGGTTTACTCGGGCTTCTTTTAGCGGTGCCCACTTATGCAGTAGGGAAAGTTCTCGTGCTTCATATTTATCGATTATGGATATTGCGAAATACGACGATTGATTGACTTTCCTCATTTTCATTTGTATGGTTACAAGATAGACTATTATGAGGTGATAAAATGGCATTTGAACAAGATGGTATCAAGCAACTTGAAGTGGATGAATTGAAGGAACTAATCAAAAACGATACGAAAGAATCAATTATCATTGATGTTCGAGAAGTGGAAGAATATGAAGAAGCTCATATTCCAGGAATACCGTTAATTCCGATGAACACGATTCCGAATGTCATGGATCAATTAGATAAAGATCAATCATACTTATTTGTTTGCCGAAGTGGAAACAGAAGTCAAAATGTTGCTCTCTATCTTCAAAATCAAGGATTTCAAAACGTCCAAAATTATTTTGGCGGAATGCTTGCGTGGGACGGAGAAGTGAAAAAAGGTCCTGAATGGATTGTTAGTGATGTGAAGGAATTAAAAAAATAATAACTATAAGGTTTGTTCTCTGATTAGAGGACAGACTTTTTTTATGCGGAGCGAAAAAGTACACCAGAAGTGTTCGAAACGAAGTTGGCAATGGCTCCGCACGCTGCTTCGAGCTATTTGAAAAAGGAGAAAAAGCACCCCTTTTTCAAATGGCCATCTTATAGATGGTCTGTTTTCTTCGAGTAGTCGTGTTTTCCGTGTTGTGCATTTGAACGTGCGTGTTCGTTTTTTTGACGATTTAATGCATTGTTGTCTTTTTTCTTTTTGTTATTATCACCCGTTCGAGACATGATTTCACCTTCTTTCGTCATTTTTCTTTTATAGATTGTCCTAATTGTGAAGTTGTATGAACAAAATAGGAAGTTTCGTTTTTATATTAGCGGGTATACAGACTGTACACTCACAAGAAAAGGTGGAGATAATATGGGTAGAAAATCAATGATTGCATCAGTTGTTGCCATTGCCGGAACGACCACTGTTTTACTTGGAAAAAGAGGTCTGAGAGCGAAAGTGACGCAAACCGTTCATGAGGCGTATCATAAGATAACAGGAAAAAAAAAGAGAGAAGAAAAAGAGAAGCAACTGAAAATTGGGCATTCTCATCCACATGATTATGATGATAATAAGATGGTAGGAGAAGGTGCCCTGACAAGTGTACAGCACTATAACAAAAAGCAACAAATGAGTCACCAATAATTGGTGGCTCTTTTCTTGTGTACAAAGAGAAAGAGTGGTAAGGTGAATTCACTATTTTGGAATGCTATAATTAGGAAAAATGTTGAAAAAAGGTGGAGAATTTGATGATCACAATAAAAAATGAAACGATTGCTCAAGTTCCAACGTTACATGTAGTGAAGGAAGAATCGCGATGTGAACAAGTGATCCCTACTATCTTTTTCTTTCATGGCTTTACCAGTGCAAAAGAACATAACTTACATGTAGCTTATTTACTAGCAGAAAAAGGATTTCGTGTGATATTACCTGATGCTCTCCATCATGGTGAGCGTGAAGACGCATTAAAAGGGAATAAAAGAGAGCTTGCTTTTTGGGAAATCATTTTAACATCGATTAAGGAATTAGACGAAATGAAGCAAGAATTAGAAGCAAGAGAGCTTATAAATGGAGAAAAAGTTGGAGTTATCGGTACGTCCATGGGCGCTATAACCATGTTTGGTGCACTTACTCAATATCAATGGATTCAAACTGCAGTTTCGTTTATGGGAACGGCTTACTATGAAACATTTGCCAACCGACTGTTAGAAGTCGTGGAACAAAAGGAACTTACGATTGAGCAACAAATGAAGGAAACAATCTTACGAAATATTAAACCATTTGATTTATCAGCCCAATTAGATAAGTTAGGTGGACGTCCGTTGTTGATTTGGCATGGGAAGGAAGACAAAGTCGTCCCTTATCCTTTCTCAGAGAATTTGTATCAAGCATTAGCAGCAAACTATGAAGATGCCCCAGAGAACCTTCAATTTCTTGCTGAGGAAAAAATAGGCCATAAAGTATCGCGGAGAGCGGTTCTGACTTCTGTAGGGTGGTTCGAACAACATCTATTATCAAATAAGGTAACTTCATAATTGGGTTTGAATAAGAGAGAGATGAAAATAGTAAAAGAAATTCAGAAGATTATTGTCATTGTTATTGGCGCATTCTTTTTAGCTGCTGGGTTAAATTTCTTTTTAATACCAGCCAATGTATTTGCTAGTGGGTTTACTGGGGTAGCCCAATTAATAGCCACCGTTATTCCTTTGTCTACAGGGGTTTTACTCTTTCTATTAAACATACCTGTAGCCATTATAGGCTGGATGAAAATCGGAAGAAGTTTTACGTTTTATAGCTTTGTTAATGTTGCTCTAACGACTTTCTTTTTAGAACTATTACCGGTTTGGCAATTTTCACCTGATATCTTGCTTAATGCAGTATTTGGTGGTGTCATTTTAGCATTTGGAGCTGGAATTACTTTGAAATGGGGCGCTTCCTCTGGTGGTCTTGATATAATTGCGTTAATATTATCTAGAGTTAGTGATCGTCCAGTAGGAATTTACTTTTTAGTGTTAAATAGTATTATTGTTATTACTGCTGGATTGTTATTTGATCCAGAACAAGCGCTGTATACACTTGTGGCGGTATATGTGTCATCACGAGTTATTGATGCCATTTATACTCGTCATGTGAAATTAACAGCGATGATCGTCACAAAACAAGCTGAACAATTAAGAGAGGCCATTCATGATCGAGTGACAAGAGGAATTACAAGAATTCCTGCCAAGGGTGGATATACGGCAGATGAGAAAGAAATTCTGATGATCGTTATTACACGATATGAATTATACGAATTAAAACAAGTCATACAAGAGGTTGATCCTGATGCCTTTACAAATATTGTTGAAACAGCGGGGATATTTGGTTTGTTTCGGAAAGAATGAGGGGGATGAATCGAGATGAGGAAACTAATATGGCTTTTTTCTTTACTCATTGTACTGAGTGCATGTGGACAAGGGGTTAATGCACCAGGTCCGACAGTTGAAGGAGATGAAGAATTGGCAAGTGCAGAATGGTTATTTGAGGTTGGGACAGAACAAACTGATAATGAATTGAATATAAAGCTTAACGTAACGAACAATAAAGAGGAAGCTTCCACAATCGATTTTTCATCTGGACAAAAATATGAAATTGTTCTTGTAGATAAAGATGGGGCAGAGACATACCGCTACTCTAATGGCCGAATGTTTACGATGGCCCTTGTCCATGAATCATTTGAGCCTGGTGAGTCAAAAGAATTTAGCGAAACGATTTCCCTAGACGAAATGGAAGCAGGAACCTATACACTAACAGCACAATTAGTACTTGCAGCCATAGACGGCGAGCAGTGGAGTGAAGATGGAACTTTCCAAAAAAGTCTAGATGTTGAGATTAAATAAAGAATAATCATTAGAATGAGGCTGTCTCACCTTGAGAGACAGCCTCTATTACTTTCATTAGCCCCGCAAAAGTCGCAACCCATTTAAAATGACAAGAATAGTGCTTCCCTCATGTCCAATTACACCGAGTGGAAGTGAAATTTGTCCCATGAAGTTGGAGATGATTAGCAAGAGGATAACAGCGATGGAGAAAACAATATTTTGTTTCACAATTCGGTTCATTCGTTTAGATAAGGTGATTGCTTTCGCTATTTTTGATAAGTCATTTTTCATAAGAACGATGTCGGATGTTTCGATGGCGGCATCTGTGCCACCTCCCATTGCAATTCCGACATTAGCTGTTGCGAGAGCAGGTGCATCATTAATTCCATCACCTACCATCGCAGTGGTTTGATACGTATCAGTTAATCGTTTAATTTCAGTCACTTTCTCTTCGGGTAAGCAATTAGCTACAAAGTCATCAACGTCTGTTATCTTCTGAATGGCTTTTGCTGTTTTTTCTTGATCACCCGTAAGCATCACCGTGTAGATTCCTTGCTTTTTAAAAGACTTAATTGCATCGATTGTTTCTGGGCGGACTAAATCCGAAAGGGCGAATAGTCCAACGATTTCATCTTCGTAACTAACATAAACAAGTGTTTTACCTTCTTCTGATAGCTTGCTAGTTTCGGCAGGGTAAAAAGCATCTGCTAGAGAATCTCCCATAAAACTGCCCTTGCCAACTTTCCATTTTGTATTTGAAATCGTTGCTTCTATCCCAAATCCAGTAACATCTTGCATGTGATCAACATTCAAAATAGACGTTACTCCTTGATCCTTTGCAAAACGAACAACGGCTTCCGCTAATGGATGGGTCGATAACTTTTCAATAGAAGAGACCACTTGTAGAAATTCATGACGGTCGATCCCGTCACGAATAAGTACGTTTGCTACTTCTGGTTTTCCTTTTGTTAATGTACCTGTTTTGTCTAAGGCAATAGCCTTTAATGTAGCCAATTTTTCTAAGTGCATACCACCTTTGAATAGAATGCCTTGACGAGCTCCATTTGACACAGCAGAAAGTGTAGCTGGCATTACCGAGGCAACGAGTGCACAAGGGGATGCAACAACAAGCAGTACCATCGCTCGATACCACGTTTCGGTCCAACTCCAACCAAGTAAATAATGAGGAAGGAACATCATGACCCCAACTAGCACTAGAACCACTTTCACATAAGTGCCTTCAAATTTTTCGATAAATTGCTGAGATGGTGTTTTTTCTTTTTTTGCCGTTTGGACGAGGTCAATAATCTTTTGGAAGAGAGATTCTTTACTTTTTTTTGTAACCGATATAACAATCACACCATTTTTGTTTACCGTTCCAGCAAAAACGTTGTCGTTGATTGTTTTGTCAAGAGGAATTGATTCGCCACTTAGAGCGGACTCATCAATCATTGTCTGTCCACGAATAATTTGACCATCAGCAGGGACTCGCTCTCCAGATTTTATTAGAACATGATCACCGATTGATAGTTGTGATATATTGATTAATTGTTCACCTTGTTCAAATAGCACAGTCGCTGTTTCAGGTTGAATATCTAGTAAGGCTGAAATTTCACGATGACTTTTGTTCATCGTATAGGTTTCTAAGGCACCACTTAATGAAAAGATAAAAATTAAGATCGCACCTTCAACCCAATATCCAATGATTGCAGAACCAATAGCAGCAAAAATCATTAACAATTCAACATTGAGTGAACGATTATGAATGACGTCTAATAGCCCTTCTTTTGCCTTGAAATATCCACCAATTACATACGCGCTTAAAAATAATGAAATTGATATTGACGAATAACCAAAATGCTCCGTCAACCAAGCAATAAGAATCATGACACCACTAGTAAGAGCGAAAATGAGCTCGAGATAATGTTCACTAACTGTAAATTTCTTATCTTTTTTACCATCACAGCTTTGTTGATTGGCACACACATTTTGAAAAAGGTCGCACTGAGTACACTCAAGTTGTCGAATATTCATTTTGTTCTCCTCCTGTCATGAATAAAAATAAGGATGTAACTTAATTGAGAATAGATATTAATTAATAATATTAATTATTATATGGTTAATAAGTTATTTATAATTATTTTAAATTAAATTATATTTATCCTTATCATATTAGAAAAAAAATCATTTGGCAACAGTTATAAAACACTTATTTTATAAGAGACTCAAAAACATTTCTCAATTAGTAATTGTAATTGATTATCATTACTAATTGTAGTTGTAGATAGTTATACGAGAAATAATAAAGTGTAGTTGAGAATGGATATTAGTAACGATGTAAAGACCTTTACTAGTTCTAATTAAATAATTCTAAAGTAGAAGGGAGAGAACGTAGAAAAGGGACTAACGCTGAAAAGGAAAATGATAACCAGTTATTCTCTTGAAGGATGAGAGAGGTTAATAAGTATCGAGTGGGAAGGGAAAAAGAGGAAAAGTGATGTGAAGTTAATAGAGTGTGAAATAAAATGTCATTTAAAAGTTGTACTATGAATAATAACTCGTATATGTGTTTAAGAGAGAGGTGACTCAAATTAGTAGTGTAAGGGGATATGTTTTGAGTCATCCTCTTTTTAAAGGAAGTGTTGCTGGATATCTAAACTGTAACAATTACTTACAGAAAGATGCTCCAACAATGATTAATAAAATAAACAGCACGACAATTAAGACGAAGCTGTTATTTGGACAGTACGCACCAGCAACTGGCCCGCCATAACCATAGCACCCATATCCGTAACCCATGGAGAATACCTCCTTTCTAATGGAACTACTTTATGATATGCGAAGTTCTGAAAAATGTCTTAGAAATAAGGAGGATTAAGAAAAGGATTCAGGAAGTTGGCATGAGCTATGTTTATTCATAACAAAGAGGAAGCTCAAAAGGTATATAGTGACCTAATGAGACTTCCTCTTGTTTTTTGACCTCGGTATAAAAATAGTTGCCTATGCGTGCTTTTCCTTATCCCACTTTAGGTCTTCTGATCAAACGAACGATGAACTCCGGACGAAGAGTAGCTTTGAACCATTTTATGTAGGTTTTTGTGTGCTTCTCTTAATTTAATCGTTTCATCAACAATTTTTTGAAATCCCTCGAGATCCTTATCAGATGCATTTAATACCGATTTTGAAATTCCTTCGGCGATTTGTTGTAAGGTAAAGTCTCGGCTCACGAACAACGACCACCTTTCTTGGTTTATTGGAAGTTTCACTCTTTAACTAATTTCTGAAAGAGTTATCATTTTCCTGCAAACAACTACAAAAAACTTATCAACATAACTCATTAGAATTAGTTATAAACTTCATGTTTAAAAGAGATCTAACACTGATATGTTGATCCTCTGAATTTACGCAAGAATTGCTATTACAGTTCCAACATTATCGTATATTGTTTGTTAGATAAAGTATAGCTAGTCCATGACTTTCTAGTTTTCTTAGAGAATTTTACAACTTTCACGGTAAGTTTCCATATTTTTTTGAATAATATAAAGCATATAAAACACTAGGTAGCCTGTACCTAGTGTTTAAGGGGGAGAGTGAAATCAAATGGTGGAGAAGCTGTATCTTTCTTCTCCTCGTATATTGAATGTGTGTGTTATCTCCACTTTCGTAATGCTTCCTCTTGTATCGCTTTTTTTAAAAGGCGATACTGATCATCTTCTGAATCGCCAGTTGGGCTCGTTTTTGGGGTAGAGTTTACCTCAATATCTTTTCCGTACCAGAAAGCAGAAAAAGGTTTTTCCAATTGTTTCAAATTAGCTTACTCCTTTTGTGTTGGAATGGTCAATTGAATAAGTTCAATTATTTCATCGTTCGTTAATTCTGTTACACGTTGTTCACCTGCAGCAAGAATTTGATCAGCTAATGCTTGTTTCTGCAAAAGCATACGGTCAATTCTTTCTTCTAATGTTCCAGTCGTCACAAGTTTATGGACAGTAACATCTTTCGTTTGACCGATGCGGTAAGCGCGGTCCGTTGCTTGATTTTCAACAGCAGGATTCCACCAGCGATCATAATGAACAACATTGGTTGCTGCTGTTAGATTAAGTCCTACTCCACCAGCCTTTAAAGAAAGAACAAAAAAGTTGATGTTCTCACCTGTTTGAAAAGCCTGAATCGCTTCTTGGCGTTTTGATCTTGTTAGGCTTCCATGTAAAAAAGGAACTGTTTGCTTAAAGCGTTTTTCAAGTGCTTTCGTTAGTAATCCACCCATCTCTTTATATTGTGAGAAAATAAGAATCTTTTCTTTTTTTGCAAAGAGGTCATTTGCTAAAGTGACTAACGTATCCCACTTACCTGATTCGTGGTCTTCTAGAGAACGTTCCTTGAGAAAATGAGCAGGATGATTACAGATTTGCTTGAGTTTCGTTAGGCTTCGTAAAATAAGTGCTCTTCGCTCAAATGCTGTTACTTCATTTAATTTTGTTACGATGTCATCAACAACAGCTTGATAGAGTGCCGCTTGTTCAACAGACAAATGAACATGATGAACTTTTTCTTCTTTTTTCGGTAACCCTAACTGCAAAGTCTGATCTGATTTTTTACGTCTAAGAATAATCGGATGAATAAGCTTCTGTAGCTTTTGCAATTGCTTTTCATCTTGATCGCGTTCAATTGGCTTCATGAAAGTCATTTGAAAATCTTGGTATGACCCTAAATAGGTTGGGTTTAATACATCGAGTAATGACCAAAGCTCGCGTAAACGATTTTCGATAGGAGTACCTGTTAAGGCAACTCGATGTGTTGCCTTCATTTTCTTCATGACACGGCGCTGTTTCGTTTCAACATTTTTAATGTGTTGTGCCTCGTCCAGTACGAGACCATTCCAAGTGATTTGTTGGAACAACTCAGCGTCTCTCACTACCAATTGATAAGACGTAATCACTAAATCCCACTCTAATGCATGTAAATTTTTTTCATCAAGACGTGTCGGTCCGTGATGGACAAACACACGAAGTGAAGGGGCAAATTGTTCACACTCATTCACCCAATTGTAAAGAAGTGATGTAGGACAAATAAGTAAGAAAGGAGAATGGGCAACCTCTGCTTCTTTTTGCGCTTTTAAGACGTAGAGAATGTAGGCGATCGTTTGAATGGATTTACCAAGTCCCATATCATCAGCTAAACAACCGCCGAAACCGGTTCGTCTTAAATGAATGAGCCAAGAAACTCCTTCATGTTGATAGTGGCGTAGCTCTCCTTTCAATTCTGCGGGTATTTGAATTAGGGAAGGCGACGTTGTATAAAGCTCTTTGATAGAATTGGTTAATTCTTTTCCCCACGAAACATCCCAATCGATATCATCGTCTAAATCAGATTTGCCGTCTTCTTCAAGTTGATCTAACCGCCAAGTTTCTAAGAAAGAAGAACTATTTTCTGCGCCTTCTAAGTAATGCAACAGCTTATTGGCTAATGAACGGTCCCAAGACATCCATTCACCATTTGCATAAAGAAATGGGCGTTGTCCATCAACAAATTCCTCAAAGTCCTTTTTGCTAATCGAACTATCACCTAGTGCAATATCGTACGTAAAAGAAGCAACACTTTGCCAATCTAGTAAAGGTTCACTCGTTGCTCCGCCACCCTCAGGAGGTTGTATCCTTAGTTTGACGCGTGGCTTTTTCTTCTCAGTCATCCATTTTGGAACGATTAAATGAAAGCCGATTTGTTCAAGAGAGTGATCAACGGTCGTAAACAATTCATACGCTTGATCTGGACTCAATGATAAAGTTGGTGCAGATAACCGTAATGGTTTTAAAATATCAACAGTTTCTTTTGCTTTTTGTAGGTCAATTTTTAATTGAGCGATCGGATTTTCTCGCCAAGGATGCTCTCCTTTTTCTAATTGGTCCATCTCAACCATGATAGAAGGGCGCTTTCGATCAACCATGCAAAGAGAAACCTTCCATTCACCGTCTTTAGAAGTCGGTTCTTGTAAAGCTAAACTTGAGATGAAAGGCTTTGTTTGGACAACGCCTATTTGTTGCTGAAATACAGTTGTTGATAATTCTGTATCTAATTTACCTGTTTTTGTAAGCTTGTTTACAAATGGTAGCCATTTTTCGTTAACAGATTGCTGCCATTCTATATAGGCAGAAGAAACAGGTGGTGCTTTGAACAAAGACCGAATCATAGCATCTGATACGAGAGTTACGATTTCTTTTAATTGAGTAGCTGTTACGATACCGGTCGATTGCTTTTGGATATAGCTTGTATTTGCCCGAATCGATCGACCTGATAATGGAATCATTTCTAGCCACTTTTCATAAGGGAATTGTTCTAGTTGCCACTCTCCAGATGAAGTTGGTGAAAATGCGCCTTCAATTATATATTCTTGAACACTGTGAAAAAGCTTTAACCACATAATGAGGTCTGGAGCAAGTTCCAATTCACTTTCGTCATTCCATTCTTGAAATAGAGGCAAGTAAGTAATAAGTGAATCAATATCAAAAACAAGTCCTTCAAGTGGAAATGAGTATTGGTTCATGGATTCCTGTGCTTGGTAAACTGTCATTTCTCCTGCCATTGAAGAATACACTCTTGAGTGTATGGGCACATCTATGACCGCATTATCATTTTGAATAAACGTTCCATAGAAAGAGGTTTGATCAAATTGGAATAAGGTAAGTTTTAATTCAAAAGGTGAAAATAAAAAAGGATATTGAAAATTTACTATTTGATCGAAGCGAGACGTCGGTGCTCGCTCACCCCAAATGAAGAAAGATTCTTCTAGCCAACCGCCATGAATGATGATGTTAGAGGCCAATTCGTTTCAACTCCTCTATGAACGCTCTGTATGTTCGGTACAATTTCTTTAACCTTCTTACATAGTCCATAAATATAATTTTATCTTCTTGACTTTCATATAAAGATTGTAATTCTTTTAAATAAGCTGCAGCCTGTTCGTAGTGAACTCGTGACTTCTTTTCAACGAGTCGCACAATAAACTGATGATAAATAGGACGTACAAGTATAGGATTGGCATTTTTAACTGCATGTAATAAATCGACTTTTTCCTCCCGTAATTTAAGAGGATCTCGTTCATTTTTCAAAAGGTAGCGAACTGCTACTTCATGTTTTTCAAACGTAAGCAACATTTTTTCATATGTTTTTGCAACATCAAGTTGATGAAGACGTTGTTCAAGTTCTGGAAGTAAGCGTTCAATAAGATCTTGTTTCTGTTCACTTGACAAATGTTGAACATATGTTTGAAAACGATGAAAACTTGGTGACACTAGCCACCTCTTCCAAATTGAATCCTGTTCTTTTGAACTAATCGGTAAGGCTGTGTTCATCTCGTCTGCAAACTTCTGAAGTGACCCATACTGGCCATTATCCTTTTTCGGAAATAAGACACTGAACCATTGTTTCATCGTACGCCAGCGGCCACGAGTTTTTAATAGTTGATAGTGTGATGCTACATCTTGTTCATGAAAAGTCGCTTTATGCTTTTGGAGAATCGCCAAAGATGTTACTTCTTTACCGGCTAGTAAGGCTACATAGCTATAGCAAAGAGCAAAATTTCGCGAACAATCCGTAGCTGTAATCGATTTAGACAGAAACTGGTCGTATACAAAGTCGATCTGCTCTTGTTGCATTTGCTGAAGCAACTTGAAAAGGAGTGATGGCCAAGGGGCATTCTCTACTTTAGGATCAGCAATTATAAGATCAAGCAATATAGTCAAAAATTGGCGGTATTGTTCTTGATCTATTTCAGGAACATACTCCAAGATATCGTGACTAATGGATTGGTAGAAGTAAGAGAACCGGCGTTCAAAATCTTCGTAATGATTCTTACTTCTAGAAAGTGAATAGATTCCTCTCATATATGTTAAGAGGTCTTGCCATGGCTTATCACTAGTTAGGTTAGCCACTCGTTTTTTGGCGTCATTTGAAACTTGCTCAAGGTTTCGATTGTTCACGTATCTTGAGGAAGTAATCAATTTATACGTGTGGGCCACATCTTGTTTGAGTACACGATACTGTTCTGACTCTTCTTGAAAAAGCGAGCTATTGGTCATAAGTCTCACCTACTTTGCGAAAAATTCCATTCTTCCATTGTATCGTTTTAAAAGGAAGAAGAAAAGGGAACAAAGAAATTAGCTTGAAGAGTTTGTTTAAAAAGGGGCGATTTCGAGGGCACTGAAAAAGTCCATCGAGGAAGCGGCAATGGCTCCGCACGTTGCGCGCCTGCTATGAGAAACCCACTCATAGCGGGCTTTAAAACAAGGCAACGGCTACGCTCATTGCTTAAATGCCACTGAAAAAGTTAAAAATCAACCTTTTTCAGTGGCTTCGCGATTTCCCCCTTTTTGAAAGGAAAATTTATAGTGGATCAATAGAAGTATGAAAATCTACTCAGAGAAGGCAATGGCTCCACACGCTGCAAGATTTTGATTCTTTTACAGAACAACTGATAAGAGCATTAGTACGACAATACTACTCATTACGACGACGATCAAATTCGTACCGATATAGGCAACGATAATAGCCGTGATACTACTTATGATCCCATACCAAATATTTGCATGAATAGTTAGAACACCAGGAAATATTAATGCCCCTAAAGCTGCGTAAGGTACATTACGTAAAATTGCTTGAAACCATGCAGGGATTTTTTCAACATCCATAAACACAAGCGGAAGCATCCGTGGAATATACGTGACAAGAGCCATACCGGCAATGATCAATAAATTTGTCATGTTCATATCAATTGCCACCTTTACGGTAGAATAATTCAATTCCTGCAGAGGCAAATAATGTGGCAATGATAATCGACCACCCACTTGGCATGAAAAGGGAAGCGATGCTATTACATATCGCAGCACTTACAGCTAGTACCATAACTTTTTGATGTTTTTTTATGAAAGGCATAAGTAAGGCAAAGCGGCAGGAAAATATCCTATTGCAATGCTAGAACCAGCCAATAATCCTTTTGAAAAAGCTGATCTTTGATTTGATATAGCAGTTGTGGACATTCTGTTTCTCCCTTTCACATTCGTTAGAACTTTAATAAGAAAACTCGATCTAGAAGTATAACATTTTGATTGTAAGATAGGCAGTAAATTTTTTACAAGTGATAACCACCTGTATTACCCTACGAATTGTACGAAAGTTAGGATGGGAGTAGATGGTGACGAGAGAGTTGAATAGAGGTCCCGAAAAAATGCAAGCACGACTAAATGTGCTTGCATTTTTCGTTGCATGTAAGGAGTGCAACGAATATAGATGCATTGTTGTGAATTTTTTAGAGGAGTTGTTCAACTTGTTCACGACGTGATAATAGTTTCTTTAACTTTTTTTTGTGAGACTCAATTAACCAGTCGTCTGAATCGAGAAGAGCTTCGTGTAGCTCCATTAGGACATAATCAATTTCAAGATTCATCATATTATATATCGTACGTGGCTCAAGTGACTTCCCATCATCTTTGTACTGAATCATCGATCCATTTCGGTTCATCATGACCTTTTCACTCCCATCAATTTCGATCATCGACTCAATATCACCGGATTGGTATGAAGTAATATAGAGGGGGCCTTCGGTGGAACGTTTTACAATGCCATTGCCTTTTTCATGTTGCAGCAGCTTCTCAAGCGCACTTGCTAACACATCATCATATAAAAGAAGACTGTCAGCAGAAAGGGTGAGAAATTCTGTATTTCGGATAAAAGGGAGCTCATGAACTGAATCCTCTAGTTCAATCATAAGGTAAATCGTTTTTACATCATAACGCCAAAAGAGAGAGTAATGTTGACTCATCATTCTTTTAATAAACTGGTGTAATGCTGGTTTAGATAGCTCGATATAGACATCGGAAAACTCCACTTCAACAAACGAATCTCTCATCATAATGCAAACACTCCTTTGACAGCTTCACATTGTTAAGGTTATGGTTGCTTTATCATATGTTGAATAATTTAAAAAAAGAAGCAAAACGCCCAGTTTCAAGAGAAATGGGCGTGCTTAATATATACAAAAACGGCTCCACTTATTGCTTAGATTGTGTTCAAAAGGGTTGGTTTTCACCCTTTTGAACACAATCTAAAAAAACTGCTGAAATATCAGCAGTTAGAAGCGAGATCCGTATCGTTTTGAGATGATATCATGAAAGCCTAGTGAGTTATACAAGGCTTTTGTGGCTTCATTGTTAATGCCTGTTTCAAGTTCAATTCCTTTAATTTGTTCCTGCTCAGCCCAATAAATAACCTGCAGCAATAACTTTTTGGCGATTCCTTGATTGCGGTGTTCTTGATGGACATATAGGTCATTTAACCAAATATAGTGACCACCCTTATCAATACTTAATGCAACATTTAAAAAGGCTGCTCCAACAAGCGTGTCTTCTTTTTCTGCTACAAAAATATGTGCCTGTGAATCTTTTTTTAAGGCTAAATCAAGAGTTGTCATTAGCTGTTGATAAGCATCTTTAGCGCCAATTGGTTCAATCTGCCCCATAAATAAATTGGCAATTCGTCGTTTGAATTGGATATCTACGTCTTTATCCACCTCATACACTTTCACCATTCTCCCAGTTCCCCCTACAATAAACCATTTAGTAATAGCTCAAGCGTAACACAAAACAAAGAAAGTGAGTAGATAAATAATTGAATGGCAAAGTGAGTTAGAGGTGTGAGATTGATCGCTAAAGATCTAATTCACTCATGTTAGAAAGATGTTCTTGCATATGCATAAGTTGATCTTGTTCTGCTGGTGAGGAGGTTAAAAACGCAGAATGTAAAGCTTCCTTTGCACGTTGCAGTTCTTTTTGGACAGCCTCTCGTTGAATATCTGTCTCAGCAGCTAATGATAGCAACTCAAACCGAGCGACAGATTCACGAGCTTCTTGAAAGCTTTGAGGATGGTCCATTATTGAGCACCCAATTCACGATTTTTACTTTGGTTTCGCTCCGATTTTCCAAGAGTCATATCACTCATAGTTACCGTGTCCATTTCTGTTTCGTTAGTAGGTTGAGCAGCAACTTTTTCTTGCGTGATGGCTCTGTTTGAACGTGATTTTTTACTCATTTTTCTTTGCCCCTTTAAAATGAAATTCGTACGTTCTTAACGTACCCAATTCATTCCATCTCATTCTACACCTTATCGTAAATGTAGGGCTTCTTCTAAATAAAGGGCAATTCCATCTTCTTCGTTTGTTCGTGTAACTGAATTAGCTAGTACTTTTAATTCATTGATTGCATTTCCCATTGCGATCCCTTGCCCGGCATATTCAATCATTTCAAGATCATTGTCCTCATCCCCAAAAGCAATGATACGCTCTTTGGGGATATTGTAGAAATCAGCCACTTTTTTGAGTCCTATAGCTTTATTCATTCCCGCTTTTACAATTTCAATAACATTCCACGGGGCTCCCCAAACTCTTTGGTCAATTACTTCGGCATGAGCGTCAACAAGGAGTTCGCGCAACTGTTTGACATGGTGGTCTTGTGGATGGATCAGTATGCAAGTTGGATCATCCTTTAAAATATGTAGTAAGTTTCCGTGATCAACAGGGTTTTGACCAGATAGAAAAGTCTCAACAAACACTTCATCAAAGGTACGTAGGTAAAAATCATCGATTACTTCTACCATAATATTACTAACGTTAAAGGCTTCACACGTTTCAATGACTGTTTTGGCAGTCTGAAGATCAAGCGGAGAATGATACGTACCGAAGCTTTTATCATGGGGGTGATGAACGAAAGCGCCGTTAAAATTAACAATTGCTGTATTTAGATTTAATTCCTGGTAATACTGGATGCTAGCTCGATACGGACGGCCAGTTGAAATGGACACAATATGTCCTTGCTCTCTAGCCTTTGCTATTATTTGTTTCGATCTATGGGAAATTGTTTTATCATTGGTAAGCAATGTACCATCTAAATCTAGTGCAATCAAATGTTGTTTTGGCATCAAATCTTCCTCTCAAGAATTTTCCTTATTCGTTCAAATTTTCTTACTTACAAATGTGTTATGATAGACATGCTTTTTATAGTGAATTCTCCACAAAGGAGGGAAAGCAGTGGACGTTTTAATTGAAAACTTTGGTTTTCGAGCTCTATGGACACCGGAGTTAGTAATAGGATTACTCTTTGTCTTAGTTCTTTATTTCTTGTTTGTAACGAAATGGCGCCATCGCATTAAGGATGCAGCTCCTGTGTCAGTTAAACAGAAAGTGTATTTTGTCCTCGCCCTACTTGCATTATATATTGGTTGGGGGAGTCCATTATATGTTGCTGGCCATATTATGATCAGCTTTCATATGACGCAAATGGTGTTTGCTTATTTTATTGCGACACCGCTTCTTTTACTCGGAATTCCTTCATGGTTTTTTCAAGCACTGATAGACCGTTTTCGAACTCCTTTTACAGAACGAGTGTTTCGTGTGATATGGAGTCCGATCGTCGCGCTTTTCTTGTTTAATGGACTTTTTTCATTTTACCATGTACCGTTTATGTTTGATACTTTGATGCAGTCTGTAGTCTTGCATAGCTTCTACGAATATTTACTATTATTTGCATCGGCCTTAATGTGGTGGCACATGATTGCCCCACTTCCGAGTAGCTTCGCATTATCTGATTTACGACGCGTCGGTTATATTTTTGCAAATGGTATTCTAATTACCCCTGCCTGTGCATTGATTATTTTTGCACCTACGACGCTATATCAAACCTATACAGACCCAACAATTTGGGCAACGGTTATGGCATATTGTTTGCCAGCTGGTGCAGAGGTGCCGATGGGGCTTTTCTCTGGTCCGGATTCCTTTGCAGTTCTTGAAACGAGAATGGATCAGCAGTTAGCTGGTGTATTAATGAAAATTATGCAAGAAGTTGCGTACGGATTTACAATTGGGTATGTGTTTAAACAATGGTTGAAGAAAGAAAAGCAACAAGATGGTGCATTAACGATTAGTGATATTCCAACAGCAAAAACGTAAGAAAGAGGTTATATTATGAGATTGTTTATTCCTATTTTGCTCGTGCTTTTCTTAGGAGGGTGCGGCTGGGTCTATCAAGTAGGTAGTAACAAGGCTTCCGAATTTGATATCTCTGAAGCTCAAATGCAAATAAGCGAGTTTGAGTTTATTAATCAAGATAATGAGCTATATGGATCGGAACAACTTGAAGGAGAATATTGGATGGCGAATATGATCTTCACCTATTGCCCGTCTGTATGTCCAACAATGACGCCAAATATGCAACGTCTTCAATCTGCAATGCAAGAAAAAGGAGTGAAGATGTCATTTATTTCATTTACTGTTGATCCAATTAGAGACACACCTGAGCAACTCTTATCATATGGAACAAATGTTGGTGCCGATTTAGAGTCATGGCAGTTCTTAACAGGCTATACTGTGGACGAGATTGCTGAGTTTTCTAAAGAGAGCTTTAAATCAAGTGTTCAAAATGTAGAAGGTAGTGAAGACATTTTGCATACTACGAGTTTTTTCTTAGTTGATCCGAATGGGTTTGTGATTCGCAAATATGATGGTCTACAATCGGATCAAGAGTCTATTATTAAAGATTTAGTAGAAACACTTAATGAATAGAAACTATTATTCATGATAGTAATGGAAAAAAATGGAGGTGAAAGCGTGAACGGATTAAAGAGAAATTTTATGAGCTTTTTGGTTGCCGCTGCATTTCTTATGTTTTTAACTGGATGTGGTTCAACGAGTGAACAACCAGAAAGCGCATTAACTCTTCTGAATGAACAAGGAGAGGAAGTTACGCTTACAAATAAAGAACGAGCAACTGTGCTGTTTCATTTTACTGAAGTTGGCTGAGGTCTCTGTCAACAGCAACTGGTTCAGTTGCAAGAGAATCTAGATTTATTTGACGGATTAGGTGCTGATCTGTATGCCATTAGCACAGATACACCTGATAACTCCAAGAGGTTAAAGGAAGCCGGGGCATTTACTTTTACCTTCTTATCAGATAATACGTTCGAAGTACTTGAACATGTGGAAATGAGAAATGGCGATCTGTCTTACCGTGGAATAAGCATATTGGATAAAGATGGAAATCATATTTATCATCAAGTGAATGATTTGTGGGGAGATCAAATTGAAGCAACGAAAAATATCATCTTTGAGCAAGTTGAAAAAATAGAGAACTAACTAACTCTGATTCGGAGCAAACTTTAGCAGGTTGCTCTGAATCAGAGTTATGATATAGAAATCTACCTTCTTTTTCTTTCCTAAATCAGTAATTAATTACTTTAATGTCGCACAAACAAAAGGAATATGTTTCTTCATTCACTTATTAAAAAATCTCCCTGCCGCCTGAGACTTGTAGATCATCAACAACATGAAGTTAGACCCCAGCCCCTTATCAGGCTTAGACCAAAGAGTGGAATACCAATGAATATAAACAAAAGAGAGAGAAAATTGAGCCACTAATTCTATGAGACACCCTCTGTAATGTATAAATACGATCCTTATGCACTTTCCCTCACCAGTTATTGGCTTTCCTACTTCGTAGATGCTTGCACAACCACATTTAGGTTTCTAATCACTAAAAAAGGACATGACCAACTATTCGGGCTTTCCTATATTCAAAAAATTAACTATTTATTAATGTATTTGTTACTGTCCCCTCCCTAGCCCTAGCTGTTGTAAATAATAAAAAAAGTTTCTTCACAGTTACTGTAAAACACTCTAGAGGTGGCCAAGTTGTTCTAAATTAATATTATGTACATTTTAGATAGAAGACAAACACAAAAGATAAGGCAAAAATCTATTATGGTTTTATATTGGTTTCCCTATTTTATCGCCAATTATAATAGTCCTTTGTTTCGCAGGTATAATAATAACGTTAGGAAATTTCAAATAATGAAAAATAAAATAAAAATACAGTTGAATTAATTTTTATACATATATATAATGAGTAGCAAGATCAAAAGAGCAGATAAAGAAATGTTGGGAGAGGTAAAAAATGAGAGTTGGGATTATTGGGGCTACAGGTTATGGTGGCGCAGAATTATTACGGTTATTACACCAACATCCTCATGTGCAAGAGGTTGTGTTATATACGTCATCAAAAGAAGGAATGAATATACAAGAATCTTATCCACATGTCTCGGAGATTTACGATCATACTTTAAAGTCAATGGATTTTTCTTCAATAAAAGAAGAGGTAGATACCGTGTTTTTAGCTACACCACCAGGCGTTTCAGCAGAATGGTCAGGACGGATTGCTGAAGCGGGCTGTCAAGTAATTGACTTGTCTGGGGATTTGCGTTTGCGAGATCCTGAAGTCTATGAAAAGTGGTACAAACGAGAATCAGCACCAGTTTCTCTTATTAATAATGCAGTATACGGATTACCTGAATGGAATCGAGCAGAAATAAAAAATGCACAAATTATTTCTAATCCAGGTTGTTATCCAACAGCGACGTTACTCGGTTTAGCACCTCTTGTTAAAAATAAATTGATTGATGTTGACTCCATTATCATTGATGCTAAATCGGGAACGTCTGGAGCTGGTAGATCGCCTTCTGCTATCACTCATTTTAGTGAGATGAATGAGAATTTTAAAATATATCAAATTAATGAACATAAACATATTCCTGAAATTGAGCAAAACCTCAAAGAGTGGGACGCACACATTCCGAATGTGACGTTTCAACCGCATCTCGTTCCAATGGTTAGAGGAATTATGGTAACGATATACGTGAAGGCAAAGAAGAGGATGAGCGAAAAAGAATTGCGCAACCTTTATCAGGATACGTATTCAGGTGAAAAATTTGTTCGAATTAGGAAAGAAGGCCAGTATCCTGCAACGAAAGAAGTGTATGGTAGTAATTACTGTGATATTGGGCTTAATTACGATGATAGAACAGGGCGCATTACGCTCGTCTCAGTTATTGACAATGTTGTCAAAGGTGCATCAGGTCAAGCGATACAAAACTTTAATCTAATGAATGGATTTGAAGAGAATACAGGGTTACAACTGGTTCCGATGTATCCATAATGGAAGGTGGTCATCTTATGAAAAGCATAGCAATGTCAGCAGTTACAGAAGTAGATAACGGAAGTATTGTAACCCCTCAAGGTTTTTCTGCAATTGGTTTATATACAGGGGTGAAACGAAAGAGATTAGACTTAGGTGCTATTTATTGTGACGTGCCGGCTAGTGTAGCAGCTGTATATACATGTAATAGAATTCAAGCTGCACCGCTTCAAGTAACGAAGGAATCAATAGCTAAAGAAGGAAAAATTCAAGCGCTAGTCGTGAATAGTGGAAATGCAAATGCTTGTACAGGTAAAAAAGGCTTAGCAGATGCCTATCAAATGAGAAGTGAAAGTGCCAACCATTTTCAAGTACCAGAGCACTATGTTGCTGTTACATCAACAGGTGTAATTGGAGAGTACTTGGCGATGGATAAGATCGTGGCCGGTATAAAAAAGCTTGATCTTGAATCTACTTTAGAGGGTGCTGAGTCGTTTAACCAAGCGATCTTAACGACTGATACGACCAATAAAAAGGTATGTTTCCAAACGAAAATCGATGGAAAGACAGTATCAATCGGAGGTGTTGCCAAAGGATCAGGCATGATTAATCCGAATATGGCGACAATGCTTTCATTTGTAACAACGGATGCAAACATAGAAACAGCTGTCCTACAACAAGCACTGTCAACGATCACAAATCAAACATTTAACCGAATTACTGTTGATGGTGATACCTCGACAAATGATATGGTTGTTGTCATGGCTTCAGGATTAGCTGAAAATGAACCACTTTCGCCAACTCACCCTGATTGGGAGACGTTTTACGTTGCATTACAACAAACGTGTGAATCATTAGCAAAGAAAATAGCACGAGATGGAGAAGGTGCCACCAAGTTAATTGAAGTTCAAGTGAACGGGGCGTTAACAAATGAAGAGGCTGGAAAAGTGGCAAAAAAGATTGTCGGTTCAGACCTTGTGAAATCAGCTGTATATGGAGCAGACGCTAATTGGGGAAGAATTATTTGTGCAATTGGATATAGTGGTTGTGAGATTGATCCTGAGACAATTGATATTGCGATCGGTCCTGTCCAAACGCTTGTTAATAGTCAGCCAGTTACATTTTCAGAAGAAGAAGCAAAATCATACATGGAGAACAATGAAACGATTGTGATAAAAGTTGATTTACATGTTGCAGAGGGTTCAGGGAAAGCATGGGGTTGTGACTTGTCATACGATTATGTGAGAATTAACGCTGGATATAGAACATAAAGAAAGATCCCGGGGAGGGGAAAAATATGAAGGATATCGTGGTTATAAAATGTGGGGGAAGTACGATTGCTGAATTATCGACTGAATTTTTCCAAAGTGTCGTCAAGATGCAAAAAAGTGGAAAACATCCAATTATCGTTCATGGTGGCGGTCCAGCGATTAACCAACTTCTGCAAAAGCTAGATATCAAATCAGAATTTGTTGACGGACTAAGAAAAACAACCGAAGACGTATTAGAAACAGCAGAGATGGTTCTTTGTGGAAAGGTTAATAAACAAGTTGTTACTAGTTTACATCAAGCAGGAGGGCAGGCTGTTGGTTTATCTGGTTGTGATGGGAAATTGTTAGAAGTAAAGCCGATTAATGAAGGAATGCTTGGGTATGTAGGTGAGCCTACCGGTGTTAATACAAGTTTGCTCACTTCATTAATGGAGCTTCAAATGATTCCTGTCATTGCTCCAATTGGCATGAATGACCAAGGAGTTCATTACAATGTTAATGCTGATAGCGCGGCTGCCGCAATAGCTAAGGAGCTAGAGGCAGAGCAGCTAGTATTTGTAACAGATGTGGATGGCATCTTAAAAGATGGAAAATGCTTGGAAAATGTAACAGCTGATGAAATTGAAGAATATATTGCAGACGGGACGATTTATGGTGGGATGCTACCAAAAGTGAAGGCTGCACTTTCAACGTTAACAGATAGTCTACAATCAGTGATGATTATGAATGGAAAATCGACGACAGTTGGAAAAGACGGATCGGTTCAAGGGACAACAATTATGAAAACGAAGATGAAGCAATGTGTTTCGTAAGGAGGATAATATGAGTGCACTTTTCCCAACCTATGCAAGATGGAATATAAAGCCAGAAAAAGGCATCGGTTCGAAGATTATTGATGTAGAAGGAAACGAATATCTAGACTTCATTTCAGGCATTGCTGTTTGTAATTTAGGACATTGCCACCCTAAAGTTACTTTAGCATTAGAAAAGCAATTAGATAAGTTGTGGCATGTGTCAAACCTATTTCAAATAGAAGGGCAAGAGAGTGTTGCTCAGTTACTCGTAGATCATAGCGTAGGAGATTATGTCTTTTTCTGTAATAGCGGTGCTGAGGCAAATGAAGCGGCTATTAAATTAGCGAGAAAATCTACTGGAAAACACCATATTGTTAGTTTGCTAAATTCATTTCATGGTCGAACTCTAGGAAGCATGGCTGCAACAGGTCAAGATAAAATTCACAAAGGATTTGGTCCATTATTAACGGAATTTACGTATATTGAAATGAATCATCTAGCCGCACTTGAAGAAGCTGTCACTGAAAAGACAGCAGCCATTATGGTCGAAGTGATTCAAGGTGAGGGCGGTATTCGCTTAATGAGTAAGGAATATGCAAAAGCTCTACAAGATGTATGTGAAAAATATAACTGTATTTTAATAATAGATGAAGTACAAACAGGAATTGGCCGTACTGGTACAGCTTTTGCTTATGAACAATTTGGGCTATCGCCAGATATGATTACACTGGCAAAAGGATTAGGAAATGGTTTTCCAGTCGGGGCTTTGATAGGAAAAGAAGGATTAAAAGACTCATTCTCTCCTGGTAGTCATGGTTCTACTTTTGGAGGAAATCCACTTGCCATGTCAGTTGCAGAAGCGGTCCTAACGGAAATTTTTAAGCCTGAGCTATTAGAATCTGTTCAACAAAAAGGCGAATTTCTTAAAAATCAACTTCAGCAACAACTAAGCTCACATAAGGTTATTGAAGAAATCAGAGGCAAAGGGTTAATGGTAGGGGTTGCTTGTCAAATAGACGTTGCTCCAATTATTGAAGCTTGTAGAGAAAAAGGATTACTTGTATTATCTGCTGGTCCGAAAGTTCTTCGTCTCCTACCGCCTTTAATCGTAACAAAGAGTGAAATAGAAAAGGCTGTTGAGATTATAGCAGACGTATTTGCAGATATTGAACAAAAACAAAGTATGAACGTATTAAAGTAAAGATCACTGCGTGAATAAGTAGTGATTTTAAAAGAATATCATTGTATAAAAATCAGATATTAAGTATAATTATTCGTTAATGGGTGGAGGGAATCAGATGAAAGGATACGTAGTGTTAGAAAATGGTGAGGTGTTTGAAGGGACTCTTCATACTGATCACAAAGAAGTTCATGGGGAAATCGTATTTTTCACAGGAATGTCAGGGTATCAAGAGGTGTTAAGTGATCCTTCATTTAAAGGGCAAATGGTCGTGTTCACGTATCCGTTAATAGGAAATTATGGGATAAATGAAGTTGATTTTGAAAGCATGAATCCACAGGTGAACGCTCTTCTTGTAAGCGAAGTTTCAAATGAAGGGTTTCACTACGAAGCTAGATCCTCACTTCTTACTTATTGTGAGAAACATTCTATTCCACTATTATCAGGAGTAGATACAAGAGCGATTGTAAAACGGATACGAGAACAGGGTGATATGCGAGCAATCATTACAACGGATCCAACCAATTTATCATTTGACCAATACACTCCATTAGGGCAACAAGAAGTTGTTCCAATGGTATCTAGTGCCAAGATTGAAACTTATGGAAATGGCGACCATCATATTGTTATGGTTGATTTTGGATACAAAAGATCGATTTTGGATGTTTTGTTGAAGCAAGGCTGCAAAGTAACAATCGTACCGTATCATTCATCGTTTCAAGTAATTGAAAGTCTTCAACCAGATGGAGTTCTTTATACGAATGGGCCAGGGAACCCAAAACAGTTGCAAGGTATTTTGCCGACGATTAAAGAAGTCGCAAAAGCATATCCAACTATGGGAATTTGTTTAGGTCATCAGCTACTCGCGTTAGCGTTTGGTGCTGATACAGAAAAATTAACATTCGGTCATCGTGGAGCCAATCAACCAGTTATAGATTTAGCAACGAATAAAGTGTATATCACTTCACAAAACCATAGCTATGTAGTTAAAGAAAATTCGCTTGAAGGAACAGACTTTGAAGCAAAGTTTATTAATATAAATGATCGTTCGGTGGAAGGTTTAATTCATAAGAAATATCCAGTGCTTACGGTGCAGTTTCATCCAGAAGCGCATCCGGGACCATCTGACAGTGAACAGCTCTTCTATACATTCATAGAAATGCTACGTAATAAAGGGAGAGAGAAAGTGTATGCCTAAACAAAAAACGTTAAAAAAAGTTCTCGTTATTGGCTCAGGACCAATCGTCATTGGGCAAGCAGCAGAATTTGATTATGCAGGAACGCAAGCTTGTCTTGCACTTAAGGAAGAAGGAATTGAAGTTGTTCTTATCAATAATAACCCGGCAACAGTCATGACTGATGAGTCTTGTGCTGATCGGGTTTACTTCGAACCTTTAACGGTCGAAAGTGTTGAAGCAATCTTACAAAAAGAACAGCCTGATGGAATTTTAGCGACGCTCGGAGGTCAAACAGGGCTGAATTTAGCTTTGGATTTGCACGATAAGGGCATTCTGAAGCGCTATAATGCTGAGTTATTAGGAACCCCAATTGAATCAATCAAAAAAGGGGAAGACCGTGAAGAGTTTCGAGCGTTAATGAAAGAATTAAACGAGCCGGTGCCAGAAAGTGAAATTGTTACTACTAGTGAAACGGCTATTCAATTTGCCAATGAAGTTGGGTATCCTATTATCGTTCGTCCTGCTTATACACTCGGTGGTGCAGGTGGAGGAATTGCGTCAAGTGAAGCAGAATTAAAACAGATCATTAAAGGCGGGTTATCACTTAGTCCGATAAGCCAATGCCTAGTTGAAAAGAGCATCGCTGGTTTTAAAGAAATTGAGTACGAAGTGATGCGTGATAGCAACGATACATGTATTACGATTTGTAATATGGAGAATATCGACCCAGTCGGTATTCATACGGGCGATTCGATTGTGGTTGCACCGTCACAAACACTTACTGATGTAGAATACCAAATGCTACGTACTTGTTCAGTAAAGATTATTCGAGCTCTTGGAATTGTTGGCGGGTGCAATATTCAATTTGCACTTGATCCACATAGTAAACAATATTATTTAATTGAAGTGAACCCTCGTGTAAGCAGATCCTCAGCGCTTGCATCAAAAGCAACAGGGTACCCAATTGCGCAAATGGCAGCAAAGGTAAGCATTGGCTATGATTTGCATGAACTCATTAACCCAGTAACAGGTCATACGTACGCTAGTTTTGAGCCTGCGCTTGATTACGTTGTAGTAAAATTTCCGCGCTGGCCTTTTGATAAATTCGTTCACGCAGAACGGAAACTTGGTACACAGATGAAGGCAACGGGTGAAGTGATGGCGATTGAACGCAATTTAGAAGCAGGAATTCAGAAAGCGGTTCGGTCACTTGAACTAAAAACAAATGGACTCGATTTACCTTCTGTAACGAAAAAATCGGATAACGAGTTATGGCACTTAGTTAAGAATGCAGACGATCGTCGTTTCTTCGTTTTGTTAGAGTTAATGAGAAGAGGGTTCTCGCGCCAAGATCTACACAAAGAAACAGGTATCACAGAATTTTTCCTTCAGTCGTTTGAGCGTTTGATCTCATTTGAAAATCAAATTAAAGCATCAAATTTTGATGATATTGAAAACGAATCGTTGTTAACATATAAAAAAGCAGGATTTGCTGATGAGTGGCTTGCTACTGTATGGGGAGTTACAACAAAAGATGTTCGCAAAAAACGAATAGAGCTAAACATCAAACCTTCGTTTAAAATGGTTGATACATGTGCTGGTGAGTTTACGGCATCAACTGCTTATTTCTATTCAAGTTGGTCTGGTGAGCATGATATCATTCCTCAGTCAGGGAAGAAAAAGATTTTATTATTAGGTTCGGGTCCTATTCGTATTGGGCAAGGAATTGAGTTTGATTATTGTTCCGTTCAAGGCATTCAAAGTCTTCATCGACTTGGCTATGAAGCGATCATGATGAATAATAACCCAGAGACGGTTAGTACTGATTATGCAACGGCCGATCGATTGTATTTTGAACCACTTACTGTTGAAGATGTATTAAACGTTATAGACTTGGAACAAGTGGAAGGCGTTATAGTTCAACTTGGTGGTCAGACGGCGATTTCATTAGTTGAAGGGTTAGAAGAAGCAGGAGTAAAGCTTTATGGAACAAATCTAGATACGATTGATCAGTTGGAAGATCGCGGACGCTTTTATTCGTTCATGAATCAAGTTGATGTGCCACATATTCCTGGTGTAATAGCGATTGATGAAAAAGATGCCCTTGTAAATGCTTCTAATATTGGTTACCCTGTCTTAATTCGACCATCCTATGTGATTGGTGGTCAAGGGATGATGTTATTTCAATCAGAAAAAGAATTCGTTTCGTACTTAGAGGATAAAGAAAATGTTGTATCGTTTCCGCTTCTAATCGATGCATATTATCCAGGAATTGAATTAGAAGTGGACGCCTTAACAGATGGAGAATCTGTTTGCATTGCAGGAATGTTTGAGCATGTTGAACGTGCAGGCGTGCATTCGGGAGATAGTGTTGCCGTTACCCCTCCATACACGATTACAGACCGTGTGAAAGAACTTGTTCTTTCCTACACGGAAAAGATTGCAAAAGGAATGGACTTTAAAGGGATTTTTAATATACAATTTGTGTTATTTAAAGAGCAATTATATGTGATTGAGATAAACCCTCGTGCTTCGAGAACCGTACCGATTTTAAGTAAAATCTCAAATAAGTCACTTATTAGTTATACCATTCAGCTATTGCTTGGAGAGTCATTACATTCTCTTGGTTTAACGACTAAAACATTGCCTGAACCTAACTTTTATACGGTAAAGGCTCCTGTATTTTCCTATCAGAAGCTAGCAGGTCTCGATCCAATTCTTGAAGCTGAAATGAAGTCAACGGGTGAGCTTATGAGTATGAGCGACAATCTAGATGAAGCATTTTTAAAAGCATTTGTCTGGTCTGAGCAAGCTAAACCAAAGTTCTTTACTCAAAAGGGTAGCATTTATTTCGATGTTGCAGAGGAGTTTTTACCTGAATTTGCATCATATCAAGTGCAGTTAAAGGAATGCGGATTTACACTTGTAACCGAAGGGTTTGACGAGTGGGTCCAGTCTGATGAAGCAATCGCGTTAATCAGCCTACCGAAGCTTGGTACGAAAGATGGTACAGAAAAACGTCAAGAAGCATTAAGACAGCGTTGCTCTGTGATTTCTGAACTTACGACATTAGACGTCATGTTAAGAGGCTTAGCTGTAAAAGAAGTTGACTTTCTTGCCATTCAAGATTGGTGGTTAAAAGAAAAGGAACTTATTAAGTAAAGGGAAGTGACAAAAATTGAAAGCTGAAATAAAAGCAAGTACTCAATCATTATACGGACGTGATTTTCTCACACTGCTTGACTATACACCAAGCGACATAAACCATTTACTTGAAAGTGCGTTAGAAATTAAGAACAATAAAGCAGCATATGCTGATATATTAAAAGGTCAATCGCTTGGAATGATCTTTGAAAATGCGTCAACTCGTACACGTGTCTCGTTTGAAGTAGGGATGACACAGTTAGGAGGCCATGCGCTGTTTTTAAGCCCACGCGATATGCAAATTGGACGTGGAGAACCTATAAAGGATACGGCTAATGTACTTTCACGTTACGTTGATGCCATTATGATTCGGACGAATTCACATGAACTTGTTGAAGAATTAGCAGAGCATTCAAAGGCTCCTGTAATTAATGCACTCACGGACCATTACCACCCTTGTCAAGCAATGGCTGATTTATTAACAATATATGAGCATAAAAAAACGTTAAAAGGGCTTAAACTTGCTTACGTTGGTGATGGCAATAATGTAGCACACTCACTTCTTGCTGCCGGTTCTAAAGTAGGAATGGATGTTTTTGTTGCAACACCTGAAGGTTATGAAGTGAATAATGATATCTTTGAAGCCGCTAAGCAAGCTGCTAAAGAGACAGGTGCAACTCTTGTTCAAACTCATGACCCGAAAGAAGCAGTGAAAGACGCAGATATCATCTATACAGATGTGTGGGCTAGTATGGGATTTGAGCAAGAACAGGAAGAACGCTTAAAGCAATTTAATCAATATCAAGTGAATTCAGACTTAGCTAGCTTAGCAAAGAAAGATTTTATCTTTCTACATTGCCTACCTGCTCATCGCGAAGAAGAAGTAACTTCAGAGATCATTGATGGAAGTCAATCAGTTGTATATGATCAAGCTGAAAATCGACTTCATGCACAAAAAGCAATATTAGTATCGTTATTAACCAATTCTTAGTAGTTGCCCGATGTTCATGATTCGATTGCTTTTGGGCAATCTAATTATCGAAGGAGGGAAAAAACATGGGACAAAATCGACAGTTTGAACCAGGTCAGAAGGCACCAAATAACGGAATTTATGTTGAAATAGGTGAAACAGGTGATATGGTACAAAATCCAAAGTCACTACAGATGGAAGCGGGAGATACGTTCCCACATACACAAAATCAAAATCGTAAATGGACACCAAAACCAAAGCCTAAAGCTGGACTATAACCCAGTGCACCATTATAAACCTCTCTTGCACTTTCTTATGAATGCACATAAAGAAAGTGAGAGAGGTTTTTTTATAGATAAGTATAAAATTTGAGCGAATTCAAAGAAGTTTGAAAGCCTACTCAAATAAGAAAAGACAGCTTGACGGTTTTTCTTATTTCATGTGTACTTTTGCTTCCGTTTTTTCATCTCTTGGCATAACGTAGTAAAGATAATACTACTACATTTGAAATGATGGGAGAGACGTAAAGCAATGGTGCATGCTCGTTTTATTCGCATAGAAGAACAGTGGAACGTCATCTATCTTCCAAAACGTCCGAATGGTTTTGCTGTATTTTTACTTGGAAATAACGGGATGCTAGTCGAAGCGAAAACAAGTGACTGGGAACACCATCCTGAGAAAAACCAATTTATAAATGATTTGCTCTGTCGAGGTTATACGGTTGTTGCATCCTCTCTCTTTGATCGGAATTGGGGAAGTACGAAAGCTTTTCAATTAATAGAACAACTTTATCATCTAGTCTTAAAAAAAGAAATTTTAAATAAAAAAATTCATCTTTTTGCAGAAGGAAGCGGGGCACTACTTGCGATTCGCTGGTTAAATGTATATTCTGACCTAATTCGGTCCTGCTACTTTGTGAACCCTTGTTTTTCTCTAGAAACGTACTATGAACAGGAAAAAGAGAATAAGCTGTACTTTAAACGATTTATAAAAGAAATTGGAGAAGCTTATAAGCTTGACCATAAAGAAATAAACCGTGACATGATAAAAACAATTACACCAGAACTACACAAAGGGTATGTTCCACCGTTATCGATACATTGTCATATGCAAGAAAAGCACTTTCCTCTACAGTCGCAAAGCCGTCCGTTTCAAAAACAATTGGCTGATAGAGAGATTATTGTTAATCTGCGAATCCATGGCAACAATAAATCTTTTTATAAGGCAGCGCAGTCTGCGTTCCCTTTTTATAAAAAGTACGAGGAATTCCTATAGCCTGTCTCTTCTTTGACATAAGAGAAGGCTTTTTACATAAGTTGAAAGTATAGGGGTGAGATGCATATGAAAAAAGCATTTGTCACAGGGGGGTTAGGGTTTGTCGGGTTTCACTTAGTACAACGCCTTTTATTAGAAGGAATTGAAGTAATCGTTGTTGATGAAATAACTGATGAAAAAAAAGAAGTGCAAGAAGAAATGTGGATGAGAATGGGGCGCAATGATTTAGCTACATTACTAAATGAAAAAGTTAAAAATATTGATTTAGCAACTGTATTAAAAGATGTTGATATGATTTACCATTTAGCTGCTACTACGTCTTCTGATAGCAAATGGTCTAAGCTTGTAAAGGTAATTGAGAATAATGTGAATCTGACCAAAAAATTAGTGAAGGCAATACCCGATCATGCCAGCTTTATATATGCTTCTACAGTAGAAGTATATGGGGAGCGTCCTGGATTGATTACAGAACGTACACCAACGAATCCTACTTCCGCATATGGCATAACGAAATTAGCAAGTGAGAGGCTCATTCAAAAGGAATGCTCAGAACGTGGCATCACTTATACTATTTTACGATTACCGACTATTTATGGTCCGTGGCAAAGAAGCGATATGACGTATCAGCAAATTATCCTTGGAAAGAAAAATCCTGAGATAGATCGTTCCACATTAGATGTTCTTTATGTGGATGATTGTATCGATGCGTTTTTATTAGCAGCAAACATAAAACAAAAGAACGAAATCTTCCATCTTACTTCAGGGCAAGAAGACGCATGGTATGAAGGGATTCGTTTTTTAGGATGCCGAGAAATAAAAAAAGTGAGTAAAATAAAAACGACACTAAGTTCTGATAAATCAAATTCACTGCTCGGCTTTCGTCCGAAAACTCCGCTTGACAAAGGACTTGCCAAACAACGTGAACATGTGAAACAATGGCAGAATCAACAACGGTTGTCATAAGGAAGTGAACTAGTGCAAATAAAAAGAGCAATAATAGGGATTTTGATATTTGCCTTCGTAACCATTCTTTCCTATTTCTTTCTCCATGAGCTGTTTAATCTTGGAGAGGGATTGAGTGTAGTAATAGCCCTAGTCTTTGGGGGAATTGTTGAATTCATGTATCAAAAAAGAGGATGACTATGTGCAGTCATCCTCTTTTAATTTGAATAATTGTTTTAAAAATGATGTTATAGTAGCAGAGTCGATTTATATTAGTAATCTCATTTTACGTTTCTTTTATGAACGAATTCTCATAAAACTTCATTTCAGGGTACTTATCAAGCGCTGTTCGCATTTGGAATTCATTTTCGAAAAGAACAACGGTTCTACCGTCTCTATCCGTAACAAGATTGCGTTGTGTTTTCTTGAATGCATCCATTGCTTCTGGTGGACCAGCTGCCCAACGTGCAAACGAAAATGGAAGACGTTCAAGTTGAATATCGACATGATACTCATGCTTTAGGCGATATTCTAAAACTTCAAATTGAAGAACACCTACAACTCCTACTATTTGCTGCTCAGTAAAACGATTATAAGTTTTAAATAACTGGATTGCTCCTTCTTCCGTTAATTGCTGTAATCCTTTTTCAAACGATTTGTGTTTTAAGGCTTCTTTAACCGTAATTGCACTAAAAAATTCAGGAGAGAAGTGTGGCATTTCAGCAAATTCAAACTGATCACCTTCAACAAGCGTATCTCCTATTCGGAATGTACCTGGGTCAAATAATCCAATAATGTCTCCTGCATAGGCTTCGTCAACAATGCTACGGCTTTGAGCCAAAAATTGTGTTGGTTGCGAGAGCTTAAGATTTTTCCCGATTCGAACGTGTTTAACGGACATTCCACGCTCAAACTTTCCTGAAGTAATTCGTAAAAAGGCAATCCGATCGCGGTGAGCCGGGTTCATATTTGCTTGAATTTTAAAGATAAAACCAGAGAATGATTGATGTTCTAACGGGTCAATCAAACCATTCGTACTTTCCCTTGGTGTAGGGGAAGGTGAAAGCGTTAGAAAATGCTCTAAAAATGTTTGAACACCGAAACTTGAAATCGCACTTCCAAAGAAAATCGGTGTAATTTCCCCTTTTGCAATAAGTTCTTGGTCAAACTCATCGCCGGCAACGTCTAATAATTCAATTTCTTCTCGAAACTGTGCGACTAGACCTTCATCACCGATCGCTTCATCTAGTTTTGGGTCATCTGGACCTTCAAGTTGAATAACATCGATTTCTTTAGGGTTTTCTGGATTGTACAATTCGAGTTTTTTATTATGACGATCGTATACACCAGAAAAAGATTGCCCCATGCCAATAGGCCAGCCCATCGGATAAGATCTTATTCCCAGTAAATTTTCAAGTTCTTCCATCAATTCGAATGGATCACGTCCTTGACGGTCTAACTTATTCATAAATGTAAAAATAGGAATGCCGCGCATTTTACAAACTTTAAATAATTTCTTTGTTTGCGCTTCAACCCCTTTAGCTGCGTCAATAAGCATCGTTGCAGAGTCTGCTGCAGTTAACGTACGATATGTATCTTCGCTAAAATCTTCATGCCCTGGTGTATCCAAAATGTTCACATGATACCCACCGTACAGAAATTCAAGCACGGAACTAGTAACTGAAATTCCACGTTGTTTTTCAATTTCCATCCAATCACTCATAGCGTGTTTAGATGTTTTCTTACCCTTAACTGAACCAGCTTCACGGATGGCTCCTCCAAATAAAAGAAGTTTCTCCGTTAGTGTTGTTTTCCCCGCATCCGGATGCGAAATAATTGCAAATGTGCGGCGCGTTTGGACCGCTTTCGTATAATCCATAAATGTTCCTCGCTTCTACTTCAAAATTGTCTTGGTTCATTATAACAGTGTTGCTCAAATGTTTCACCTTTCCGACAAAAAAGATTACAATCATATTACAAGTTCATATCAAAAAGCAAGTCGTAAAGGATTTGAATATACGATTAACGAATAATTAGGACTCATAAATCAATCGTATAACGATGAAATATAGCAGATTATGTTATATTAAGGGAGCAAACATAACAGGGAGAGTGTCAACATGTTTATTCAACGATTTTTACTGTTGTTGTTACTAATTCAACTTATAGGATGTTCTAATAGTAGTAGTACCCCCTCTACAATTAATAGAGTTGGATTGTTACTCGAGGATACAATTGATGACCAAGGATGGAATAGCAAAGGATATCAAGGCTTATTAAACATTCATTCTAATCTTAATGTCGATGTTGTATTCAAGGAGAACATCAATACAGAAGAAAAAGTGAGAAAAGCTGTAGAAAGCTTTGTAACAGATGATGTGAATCTTATTTTTGGTCATGGACGTTTCTTTGCTGATCTCTTTACGGAACTCGGGACAACATATCCAGATATTCATTTCGTTAGTTTTAATGGAGAAGTTCAAGGTGATAATGTAACGAGTCTTCATTTTGATAGTTATGCGATGGGATACTTTGCAGGCATGGTTGCAGCTGCGATGACAGAGACTGGGGATGTTGGTGTGATCGCAGCACATAATTGGCAACCAGAGGTTGAAGGGTTTCATGATGGAGCCTCTCTTAGTGGGTTAAAGACAAATGTTCATCTGAAGTTCGTTGAAGGATGGACGAATAGTGACGTTGCATTAACGTATTTCGATGATTTGAAACGAACTGGAGTAGATGTATTTTACCCAGCAGGTGATGGCTATCATCTTGATCTTATCGAACAAATAAGAAAAGAAGGATTGTATGTCATTGGTTTTGTCGGGGATCAATCAGATTTAGGCGAGTCAACAGTATTAACAAGTACTGTTCAGCATGTTGATTATTTATATGAATTAGTTGCAGAACAGTTCAACAAGAACGAATTAGGACCTGGTAATTTGCGTTTTGATTTTCAAGATGGAGTTATATCATTAGGGGACTTCAGTTCGAAAGTTCCAGAAGGCATCCAATTACAAGTTGAAGAAGCGATAAGAAATTATATAGAAACAGGTGAGTTGCCAAAAGAGCCTATAAAGTAGTTGGCTTGCGTTCAATTGGTTGTCATAGTATTGTAAGAAGAAGTTCAAAAGGTACGAGAATCATAACTTTCAAATCATATTTGCACATGCTATAACCTACAGAAGGCATAAAGGAAAACTTCTGTGCCGCTCTGTTTGTAAAGCATAAGGAACTAGTGGTTATAATAGTTCTCTTTTTTGAACATAGGATGAAGAAAGAATGAAAATAGAGGTGGATGACTGTGAATAACCCTGAAATGAATATGAAGTTTATGCAAATTGCTATGAAGCACCTTCCAGAAGGAAAGAAGTTGCTAGATGACAAAGGAATTGAATTGAATATGGAAGATTTACAACCAATGTTAGAATTACTATTAAATGTGATGTCAGAGGCTTATGAGTTAGGTAAAAATCATACTTCAGAAGAATAAATTGAATTAAAAGAACTAAAGGTAGCTCGAATCGAGATAGTCTCGGACGAGCTTTTGTTATGTATGAAAGTTTAGTCAGGTTTTTTTACATTTTTGAAGGAGGAGATTGTATGGAGAAAAACGAGAAGTTAATAGCTTTTGCAAAAGAAATGAAAGAAGGCTTTCAGTTAGTGAAAGAAAAACGAGATGACGAAGCAATAAAGAAGTTACAACCTTTCATAGAGTTAATGAGAAAAAGTGGAGCTCCACACATTCGTCTTTTTTCTACTTACAGCATTGCTCAAATACGTACTGGTGAATTAGAAGGATTCATGCAAACATATGCCGAAGTAAAAGAAATGGAGCCCAAAAATGAGGAAGAAAGAAAGCTGAAACAGCAGTTAGATGGCTTTTTCAACAACCTAATGGAGGAATTGCAGAAGGAAGAAGGGCATTCATCATAATTGACAAGCTCAAAAGCAGACAACATCTCATAGGATGATATAAACCTATGGGAAGGAGCTGACTATGAATGAACTATTATTCTTATCAACCGATGATGAGAAATACACATCATCATGGCGGGAATCAACGATTTTTTCCGGTACTTCCATTTTTAGCAGGGTTAGCGGTAAGTCCATTCATCTTTGGTGGTGGATACGGTCGTCCGAATTATGGACCAAACTACGGACCAAACTATGGTCCGAATTATGGACCTCAATATGGACCGGGATTTGGCCCGCAGTATGGGCCTAGTTATGGACCTCAATTTGGTCCGAATTATGGCTATCAACAACCATATTATAAATGGTAACAATAAAACAGAGAAAAGAACGCTAACGTTATTCGTCAGCGTTCTTCTTTTTTGATGTCTCTTCTTTGTTTTCTTGGGTAAAATAATCAGTAACCTTACTAGCAAGTGGTGCAAGTTTAACAAGATAAGGACTAAGTGATTGAACAAGTGCCATAATGTTAGCGAGCTGATCGGTTTGAGCAGTCGAATGTTGGTCACTTGCGTATTCATTTTGTGCCTGTTCTTCACTCGTTTCTTGAATGGACTCTGTTTGTTCTGTCGTTGCAGATTGATCGGTTTGGGTTGGGCGTTTTCCGAACATTAATTCAGTAAAAAAATCTGGTTGCTGATTTTGCTCATCTTTCATGTTCTTCCCTCCTATAGAGTGCTCTTAAATATTGTATGGATAGGAACGTAACACTGTGTATAGGCAGATACATAAATAAAGCGTTCGTGTAGACAGAACTAATTAAATACGTTAAAATTAGTATCAGGTACTAATAGAGCCTGTTCAAAATGTGGTTGCAATGGATCCGGACGGTGCTCACCCATTCTGAGAAACCCACTTAGAATAGGCTTTAAAACCAAGCAGCGGCTCCACTCATTGCTTAGAGGTTGTTCAAAGAGGGGAAAATCGCGCCTTTTTGAACAACCTCTAATAATAACCCAAAGAATCGTGTGCTTATCGCGAAAGGGGAATGAAACGATGACAAAAGCAGGAATATTAGGGATGGGAAGCTATATTGGAGAAGAGCTTGTCACAAATGCTGACTTTGAAAAGAAAATAGATACAAATGATGAATGGATCAGAACGAGAACTGGAATTGAAGAAAGACGCTTTGCTCCGAGTGGGGTTGATTCTTCGGATATGGCTTATTTGGCAGCAACGGATGCTTTGGAACATGCGGAGATTTCGGCAGAGGATATTGATTTGATCTTGGTTGCAACCGTTACACCAGACATGGCCTTTCCGACTGTCTCCACTTTAATTCAACATCGCCTTGGGGCAAAGAAAGCAGCTGCAATGGATATTAGTGCGGCATGCGCTGGATTCATTTATGGTTTAGCTACCGCACAACAATTTATTGAAAATGGCGCATATAAGAACATTCTTGTTGTCGGGGTGGAAAAGTTATCTAAAATAACTGATTTTACTGATCGTAATACAGCTGTATTATTTGGCGATGGTGCGGGTGCAGCAGTCGTTGGTCCAGTAGCTGCAGACAAAGGTATATTGGCATTTGAGCTAGGTGCTGATGGAACGGGTGCGATGCATATTAACCAACAAGGACAGTATTTACAGATGAATGGTCGTGAAGTGTTTAAATTTGCTGTTCGTCAAATGGGTGACTCTTCGTTACGAGTACTCGAAAAAGCTGGTTTAACAAAAGAGGACTGTGATTTTCTTGTTCCTCACCAAGCGAATATTCGGATTATGGAAGCAGCAAGAGAACGTCTAGATCTTCCTCAGGAGAAGATGTCTAAAACAGTTCATAAATATGGGAACACGTCATCAGCCTCTATCCCAATGGCTATGGTAGATGAATTAAAAAGTGGTAAAATTAAAGATGGAGATGTTTTAGTTTTAGTTGGTTTTGGAGCGGGTCTTGTGTGGGGCTCTGTTGCACTTAGATGGGGGAAATAACCATTAACGCAAAGGAGAGAAGTAATGTGGAAAAAAGACGTGTCGTAATAACAGGTATGGGAGCTGTCACTCCGCTTGGTTTAGATGTGACAACTACATGGAATAATGCGATTCAAGGAAAATCTGGAGTAGGTCCTTTAACAAGGGTGTCGGCTGATGAATTTCCGATGAAGGTGGCGGCTGAAATTCGTGATTTTGATCCAGCTGCATTTATAGATAAGAAAGAAACAAGAAAAATGGATCGGTTCACTCAGTTTGCTGTCGCTTCATCATTAATGGCTTTAGAAGATGCTAATCTAGAAATTACAGAAGACATTGCTTCACGTGTGGGGGTATGGATCGGATCAGGTATTGGTGGCATGGAAACGTATGAACAGAATTTCCGCCAATTTCTTGAAAAAGGGCACCGTCGAGTTAGCCCATTTTTTGTTCCGATGATGATACCCGATATGGCTTCTGGCCAAGTATCCATTATAACAGGAGCAAAGGGAATTAATTCTTGTACGGTTACGGCTTGTGCATCTGGGACAAATTCGATTGGAGATGCGTTTAAAGTCATTCAACGTAGTGATGCAGATGTGATGATTACGGGAGGATCTGAAGCACCAATTACGAACATGGCGGTTGCAGGTTTCTGTTCAGCTAAAGCTGTTTCAACAAGTGAAGATCCAACAACCGCTTCAAGGCCTTTTGATGCAAATCGCGATGGTTTTGTCATGGGTGAAGGTGCGGGGATTTTGATCCTCGAAAGTCTCGATTCAGCACAAAAACGTGGAGCAACGATTTATGCTGAGATTGTCGGATATGGCGCAACGGGTGATGCACACCATGTAACAGCACCAGCACCTGAAGGTGAAGGCGGCGCTCGTGCAATGAAGCAAGCTATCGATGATGCGGGATTAAAGCCTGAAGACATTGATTATATGAACGCTCATGGTACAAGTACACCATATAATGATAAATTTGAAACAATGGCAGCGAAGACAGTCTTTGGGGATCACGCTTATAAATTAGCCATTAGCTCAACTAAATCAATGACTGGTCATCTTCTTGGAGCAGCTGGTGCTGTTGAAGCGATTCTTTCGATTCAGGCAATAAAAGAAGGAATCATTCCTCCAACCATTAATTATGAGACTCCAGATCCTGATTGTGATCTTGATTATGTTCCAAACGAAGCTCGTAAGCAACAAGTAAGAGCCGTATTAAGTAATTCACTTGGTTTTGGTGGACATAACGCAACATTAATTTTTAAGGAATACACGGAATAAGCAAAAAGGCTGACATACCAAGTATTGTCCCTACCTTCTAGGGAGAACACAGCTTGGTATTGTCAGTCTTTTCTTATAGAGACTTATCAAAAAAAGACGTTTTTTCCTTTTTTGAACAACCTCCTATATATGTTCGTCTTCACTACTTCCAACTTCGCTTGTACGACTATTGAAAATGTCTTTGATTGCTTGACGATTGCTATCCAACTCCATTTCTAAAACAGCTCCTGCATGATGATAATAGGCGTCTTGAAAGCTTCCTTCCACTGGAATTCGAATCGTTTCTATTCCGTCGATTGGATTTAACACTAGATCTCGACCAAGACTTAGCATTTTAGATGTGCGTATGTTCGTCTCAAGATGGGGTTCAAGTGTCCCGATTAATTTTGGTATTTTTGACATGCCTGAAAGGGTAAATAGTTCATCTTTAAGGAGTTTGAGCGTTTCTTGTTGACGCCTTACGCGTCCAAAGTCATTTTCAATGTCTTTTCTAAATCGGACATATTTCAAAGCATCCTCACCATGTAACCGATGATTTCCTGGCTGAAAATCAATTTGATTGCTTTGATCGTACATAGGCCGGTCAATTGTGACAGGAAGGCCGTTTGGGACAATTGTATCTACTGTACTAATAAAACCAGCATAATTAACTAGTGCGTAATAATGAATATCAAGGTCAAAATTGTGTTCAATCGTTTTTTGAAGCAATTCGACTCCACCAAAAGCAAATGCCGCATTTATCTTATTATTTGAACGTCCTGGAATTTCTACATAAGAATCACGCATGATTGAAGCAAGCCGAGCTTCTCCATTAAGAGGATTGTATTGTCCAATCATAATCGTGTCAGTTCTGGCTAACCGATCATTTGACGTGTCCACTCCAACTAAAAGGACATTAATGGGTTGATTATTTTCTGGCTCTTTTGCCTTTATTACCGTTGAATTTGAGCTTTCTTTGACAAGGACAGGAGATTTGTTTGAGATTTGCTGCTGGGTTTCGGCTTTTCCTGCTTTATATTCGATGTATACATACCTTCCAATTGCTCCAAAAAAAATCGGAAAAACGATCAAACTTATCGCGAGAATCGTTCTGTGCAGTCTCTTTTGTTTACGCCTCTTTGCTTTGTTACGGATAGACATATGGAGCCTCCTTACGTTCCTACATATCGTTTAATATGACATATGATTAACATTAAGCATAGAAAGTCTTCACTTGGTTTCAAACTAAAACATAGTAATATTATTCGTTGGATAAATCATTTTCATGAATAAAAAATAGAAATAGTTAAGGAAAAAGGGGTATGGCGAAAGATAAAGGGTGAAAACGACGGTTTTGTACTTATTTGAACAACTTCTATTAGAGCGTGTCCAAAAAGTGGGTGCAATGGCTCCACACGCTACATGGAGTTTGTTTTAAAAAGGATTTAGTTGGTTGATTTTACATATTCCCTGTTTTAGAGTCGGTGTTTGTGATCATACACTTTCATATAAGCATAGTTTCGTTTCGTATATATCCAACTAAATAGTATTTATCTTTTATATTGCTGACATCTCTTAACTATCTATAAGGGGGAGATTTTAAATGAGAGAAAACAAACTGAAGGTTGTTATGAAAGCTAATGAACTTACAGGGCAGTTAAGCAAATGGCGTCGACATCTTCATAGAAATCCAGAGCTGAGTTTTCAAGAATTCCAGACAGCGACGTACATTACAGAACAGCTGAGTCGGATTGAAGGCATTAAAATTCAAACAGGAGTAGCGAATACGGGTGTTGTTGGGACAATCACAAATGGGGAAGGGCCAACGATTGCTATTCGTGCAGATATAGACGCCCTTCCGATCCAAGAGGAAAATATAAGTGATTATTGCTCTACTAACAAAGGAGTCATGCATGCATGTGGTCATGATGCGCATCCAGCAATCGTATTAGCAACGGCTCTACTAATAGCTAACACTTTTAAAGAAGAAAACTTAAATGGTACAGTTAAATTTATTTTTCAACCTGCAGAAGAATGCACGGATGAGTATGGTCTTTCTGGGGCTCCTTATATGATTCAAGAAGGAGTGTTACAAGGAGTGGACGCCATCTTAGCATTACATATGTGTCCATGGCTCCCCGTAGGTAGTGTGCAATTACATGATGGTTATAGTATGGCCAATGTAGACGTCTTTGAAGGGAAATTGTTTGGTACAGGTGGTCACGGGGCCTACCCTCATTTAGGAACAGATCCCATATGGATGCTTGGACCTGTGATGCAAGCCCTTCATGGAATAGTTGCTCGTAAAGTATCGCCACTTGAACCAGCAGTTGTCAGTATAGGTCAAATTCATGCAGGTACAGCTAGTAATATTATACCTACAGAAGTTGCCATTGAAGGTACAATTCGTAGTTACAGTGAAGAGGTACGAAAATTAGTAGAAGATGAGCTTGAAAAAGCGTTTTCGATTGTTAGAAATCTTGGTGGAAATTATCAATTGCGAATTGAAAATGGAGAACCTGCCCTACGTAATAATCCGACAATAAATTGTTGGATTTCTAAAACAATTAACGACATCTATCCAAATTTGCAAGTCCATAATGCCCCCTTTGGATTGGGTGGTGAAGACTTTGGCTACATGACAAGAGAGATACCAGGATCTATGTTTTTTCTAGGCTGTGCGTTTCCCAATGACGTTACAAGAGATCTTCATACACCAACCTTTGATATAGATGAGGGCTGTTTATCAATTGGAACAGCGATCCTTACAAATACAATCATTAGTTATTTAAAAGGCGAATTTACTATACGTGATTAGAAATCGAAGCCATAATCAATCTAGGTGAATTTGGAAACTACAACACAAACAATGATGTTTAATATCAAATAATATGATATGTAAGCCCTTTGTTGAGGGCTTTTTCTTATAAAAAAACACCTTTTGTTTTATCACTATTCGTAATGTTCGTTCTAAAAGAATCGTTACTTCAACGTTTTATCACATTCTTATGCTAAGATGGTTTCAGACGTAAATACTAACAAAAAACATTGTCTGAGGAGAGCAAGAATTATTTTACTGAACTAGGTAGTTAATTGGACAAGCATAATGAAAAAAAGTATATTCGTAATCGAAGAGGTGGTAAACATGAGAATAAATTGGTTCATTTCGGTGATAGCAACTATTATGATCGTTGCAGCTTGTGGACAAACTGAGGAAGAACAAGGTGGAGCAGATCTTGTTGATGAGCTAACACCGATAGAAGTAGAACTAGATGTACCTGAGTCAGCTGAAATAGGAGAAACAATTACTTTTTCTAGTTCAGTTACTCAAGGAGAGGATTTCGTTGATGATGCAAGAGAAGTTGTATATGAAATCTGGCCTGAAGGTCAAAAAGAACAAAGTGAGTTAATCGAGGCCGAGGAACAGGAGGGACATGTCTACCTACTTGATCATGTATTCAAAGAAGCTGGCAATTATCATGTGCAGACGCACGTGACTGCAAGAGGTCTACACCGTATGCCAACATCCCAAATACAAGTTGGCGAGGTCGAATCACATGAACAAGATGAGGAAGATCATTCGCATGAAGACGGACACCATCATGAGCACGAGCATCGAACAGAAATAGACATCAACACTAGCATTGAAGGTGTTGAGCGACTTGTGGTCCAGGTTGCAGTTGAAGGTTTAGCTTACACTGGGGGGGACGTGACCCTAGAGATGTGGCAAGATGGCGATGAACAACGTCAATGGCTTGATTTAGATGAGATAGAAGAAGGAGAATTTGAGTTACGTAACATCGATGAATTTTCGGGTACATATTATGTCATTGTTCATATTCAAGATGAAAAATTACATGAGCATTTCCACATTGAATTGGAATTTTAATGAATGAGAAGATGAGGCTACCTTTTTTAGGAGAGCCTCATCATTTGTTTTTTCTTAAACTTACAGTTACTCTTTCTTTATAGCTTGAAGCCAAGTGAGGGCTTCTTTTCGATTGACGATTTCATTGTCTAATTGTAAACTCGTTAATTGATGGAGAAGATCAGAAAATATAGGTCCTGGTTTGATGCCTTGGTCAAGGAGGTCTTGTCCAGTCAATAATGGCTTTAACTGTTCTCTTTTTTTAACATAAGAAAGTAGCAAACCATTTTGAGTTAAAAGGGCATATAAAAGAATGCTTTCCTCTCTAAACAGATGAAAACAGTTATGAATAGAACTCATGGGATCATTCCTAGAAATAGGGACTGTTTCCATCGCTTCAATTTGTTGAATGATTTGGTTCTGTTTTGTAGTTAGTGAGTAACGTTTTACTTTCTTTTTCCAACTGGATTGTTCAAAGTTTAACGTAAGGATAACGATGAATGCATCATTGAAATTGTGAGCAAGTACTTGTTCAAGCTTCATTAATGATTCAAACGTTGGCTTTGTTTTAAAAAGAGAATGCCACACATTTAATGAATCAAGCAGTTTCACACCTCGCAAAATCGTTTTTTCCTTAATTAATAGTTGAATTTCTCTAAGAAAGCGAGTCGCACTTACTTGATTTAATAAAAAAGATGCGTTTAGTGCCAGTTCCTGTGTCTGGTCGGCAAGTTCATAATCAAAGCGCAAGGCGAAGCGTACAGCTCGAACAATTCGAGTAGGATCTTCAATGAAACTAAGAGTATGGAGGATCCGAATCTTCTTTTTATTCATATCCTCTTGTCCTTGAAAGAAATCCAGGAGTGTGCCAAATTCGCTTTTGTTTATTTGTAATGCTAACGCATTGATGGTGAAATCACGTCTTCGTAAGTCTTCACGAATGTTTGAAGGACGAACCGTTGGAAGAGCAGCTGGTGCATCATAATATTCAGTCCGACAAGTTACAATATCAAGCTTTATGTTTGCTGGAGTTGTCCAAGTGGCTGTCCCGAACTGTTCATGGGTTTTTACCTGTCCTCCTAACTGTTCAGCAATCGCATTAGAAAACGTTATGCCATCACCTTCGACAACTAAATCAATATCTTCATTTGGACGGTTTAATAAAAAATCACGAACGATCCCGCCAATTAAATATACGTTTATCCCATGTGTATCAGCGATTTCGCCTATTTCATGAAGAAGGTTGTAAATAGCTGGGGGCAATTGAGCTTGCATTTTCGAGACGACGGATAGATCGGTTACAGGGCCTGACTCACGATGTAATTGTTCAATGACATCTGTCCGAGAGACAATCCCAAGCATGTTTTGTTTTGAAACAATAGGAATTCTCCCGATATTATGCTTCATCATGGTTGTTTGGATCTCTTCTAATGAAGAACTAGGTTCTAAAGTGACGATTTGTGTAGACATATACGCCTTAACAGGAGCATGCCCAAGGCCATGGTGCGTAGCTTTATCAACGTCGCGTCTTGAAATGACACCGACAAGTAATCCGTCTTCGTCTAACACTGGAAATCCAGTATGTCCATATTGATACATTTGTTCGAGCACGTTATTGATTGAATCATAAGGTGAAACAGATTTCACAGGTTTAGCCATCATCTCACTTGCTGTAACGGCAGGCTTAATAATCTGCTTTAGTACATGTTTAACTTTATTTAATACGTTAGCTAATTCTTGCTTTTTCATTGTTGCAGACGCAGCTTGTGCATGTCCGCCTCCGCCTAGTTCGTTCATTAATGGACGAAAATCAATCCGATTTGAACTTGAGCGGGCAACGACATACACGCGGTCTTTCATCTTAACAATAGAAAGAGCAGCATCAGAATCTGTTGATTCCATTAATCTTCGTGTCAACGTAGCAAGTCCATTTTGGTAGGTAGGTTGCTCATGAGTTGTGATCAATAACGTTATTCCGCTATCAACGATTTCTTCACTATTTGTTAAGAGAGTTTGGAATAACTTTCTTTCTTCCGTTGTTAAAGCTTGTTCTGAAAAACGATTGATGAGCGTTACATCCATCTCTCGTTCTTTAAGAATAGAAGCAATGAAAAGATCTCTCGATGTCGTCTGCTTATAAGTGAAGTTGCCAGTATCGGTATAAAGGCCAAGGCCAAATAATGTCGCTTCAAATGGGGTAATAGCAACTTTCTCTTTTACTAACCGCTCCATCAGAAGTGTTATTGTTGCCCCAACTTGTTCCACGTAGCGTTCACCATCTCGTACATCGTTTTCTTTAGGTGTATGGTGATCATAAATAATCGTTTTTAGACCCGTTGATAAGTCGTTGGTTGGAATGCCTGTCCTTTTTAAGGAAGCGACATCTACTAGGATTAAGGTTGTGACATGTCCCCAATTGATACCTTCATATGAAGTAAAGGCAAGTTGATCACGGTAAATCGCTAAGTAAGATTTCACCGTTGGATGCTGTTTAGCTGAAAGAGCTACCTTTGCACTTGGGTAAAGCTTCTTAGCTGCTAGCAAAGAAGCAAGTCCGTCAAAATCAAGATTCACATGTGAAACGATAACATCCATAATTTGTTCCTCTTTCCCATAACCCAGAAGCACTTGGCAAAGCTGTATAACTTAGACATGAGACGTGTCTTGCATCTAGTTCGAGCGGAACCAATGCTTCTCTTTTTTTAAAACTCTCTCCCTTTAGTGTACCAAAATTTCACAGGAATTGATAAGGTGATAAGAGATGTGGTAGGCAATATTATCCTTCTTCTTCTATAATTAGGCCTTTTACTTCAATTGGTTGTTTCTCATATCATAGGGGAGAAAGGTTATTGAATCAATAGATAGGCTTTTACCATGACACAATGTGAGACCTAATTTCATGAATTGTTCTTCGTTTTGTAGGGAATTTTGACGAATGAATGAAATGTAATTTGTATTAGCTACTCATCGAAACCTTGTAATGACTTAAGCACTTGATTAAATTTTTGAACAATCTTAACTTGTGGTAGGATTTCTTTACTACAATCATCTAACTCTGCTATGGATATAACTAATTGCTGTTATATTTATAAAGGCGATTACCTTCTCGTCTTACAGCCTGTTCTGTTTGATAATAGCGCTCATACGCTGCTAGTAAATGATTTTCAGAAGGGTGATTTGTTTGATTTTTCGTATTTAATCGTTTTATTCATTGTTTTGTTAGAAAGTACCTGTATTTATTTGAGTATTCTTAAAAATCGGTATAATCGAATGATGTTATTGGTAAAGAAAGGATGTGATGGTCGTGGAAATGAGAAAGCTTAAAAAAAAGGATGTTCATTTGTTTCGACAAGTAAGGTTAGAAGCCCTGGAGGAAGTACCCGAAGCTTTTGCTGCAAGTTTTGAAGAAGAGGTCAATCAACCACTTGCATTTTTTGAGTCAAAGCTGACAGAAGATACTAGTTATTATGGAATGTTTGATCATAATAGAAGCCTAGTAGGGATCATAAGTCTTACACGATCCAAATTACTAAAAATGAGTCATAAAGCAGCTATAGGAAGTGTATATGTAGCAAAAGAAGCGAGAGGGAAGGGGGTAGGAAAAAAGTTACTCCTAAATATAATCGGAACAGCACGAGAGTTAATGATTGAGCAGTTGCAATTGGTTGTCGCTTCAAAAAATGAACGGGCTAAGTAACTCTATGAATCATTAGGGTTCCATACATTTGGATTTGAAGAAAGAGCGTTAAAGGTCAATGGAAAATACATAGATGAAGATTATATGATGATGCATTTAAATCACAAAAGAGACTGAACCAAGGTCCAGTCTCCTGAGAAAAGACGGCTGCGCCGTTTTTCTTATTTATTTTGCAAACACGTGATTTCCGATACGAATGGTTTCAGTTCGTGTTGCATTCCAGTGGTTGGTAGCAGTTACTGGGTTATAGAAGAACAATGAGCCAGCACCTTGTCCACGAAAAGTGATAGCATCGTTAACGGCACGAATCGATTCGCTGTCTGCTGCACGATTAATGCGGCCGTCTAGAACAGGTGAGAATGCATAGTACCCATTTGATACTTCCTCAACGACTCCACGTACAGAATTTGGAAAGTCACTATGATCAACGCGGTTTAGAACAACTGTTGCAACGGCAACCTTTCCTGCATAAGGTTCTCCTTCTGCTTCTGCGAGAACGAGACGAGCGAGCAAGTCTTTATCTGCTGAAGAAACGGTTGCTGGAATTGTTAATTTTTCACCAACCATTATGTTAGAGGATGATTGATTATTTGCTCGTTGAATAGCGGCAGCAGGGACACCATATTGTTGTCCAAGTTTGTAAAATGTATCTCCAGAAACGACAGTATGTGTAGCTGATTGTGCATGCGTATCATTAGCACCGATTAATAAAAGAGATGCAGTCGCACAAAATGTAATAATTAACTTTTTCATTTGAAAAAACCCTCCTTGGAAAATCCTACTCTACTAAACTAGCACAAAAAATGATAGGAAGGAGAAGCTAAGTTTTTCCAGTTCATTTCTTTTTATGTATCATACCTTGGAGCTGTAAGTACGGCTCCCCTTTTTTACAGTTCTGTAACGAAATATGGAGAAATCTATAAGATTAGCGATTGTCAGTGGGATTTGGAAATGGAAAACCTTAAAATAATATCGTATACATGAATCTCTCAGACCGCTGAAAATGAAGGGTGAATAGTATTTACAACAGTTCAGTTAAGCAAAAAACTGTGGAATACAGAGGAAGTTGATTTTCCTATTACTCTAGTTTTTTCCAGTGATCCCTTCAATCCTCGCATGTTACATTCTAGTTGTGCAAAAGCACGATAGAATTACCTTAGGAGGGAAAAACATGAAGAAACTACTTATAGCATCGGTATTAGCAACTTCATTAACAGCAGGTTTAGGAGGACAAGTTGATGCAGCTAATTCTTCAAATGAAGTGCAAACTCAAGTTCAAACCTTTACGTTTGAACAAATGGATCAAGATAAATTGAAAGAATGGATGAATGAAATATATCAATCGTATCAATCAGGACAAGATACGAAACAGACTGTTGTAACGGAAGAGAAAGCTGTGCCAGTCGAAAGAGAAACCCGTTCTACCCAGCAGGTACCATCACAACAAGAGTCTCAAAACGTTGAAGGAGTAACTCAAGAGGAGCAACAAATGATTGATTTAGTCAATCAGGAAAGAGAGCAGAAAGGATTACGTCCTCTATCAATAAATTTAGAATTAACAGAGGTTGCTAGAGCAAAGGCTCAAGATATGATTGATAATAATTATTTTGCACATCAATCGCCGACTTACGGTTCTCCATTTGAAATGCTGACTCAGTTTGGGGTAGAATATCGCACTGCAGGTGAGAACTTAGCAGGAAATCAGACTGTTGAAGCAGCTCATCAGGAATTAATGAATTCAGAGGGACACCGTGCCAATATTCTTAATGGAGATTATCAAGAAGTTGGAATTGGTATTATTGAAGGCGGTCCATACGGCAAGATGTTCGTTCAATTGTTTAAAGGATAATGGAGTGTAGGTAGAGGGTGATGCAATCGGGAAAGTGACCGGTTGCATTACCCTTTGTACTTTATAAAGTCTTGTAATATAGATGTTAACGAGCTGTAATATTAGTGAGGTATACTATACCCTATGATAGTAACAGAGCTAGGAGGAAAGTTGTGAAGATGACGTCAATCAAGACAAGCATCCAATGTATCGTTATCATCCTATTTTCTCTCATCGTAACGGGAATTCAAAAAGTAGAAGCTGCAGAAGATATTTCATTATACAGTGAGACAGCCATTCTAATGGATGCAAATACTGGCGAGGTGCTTTTTAAGAAGGATATGGAAAAAATGATGTATCCTGCCAGCATAACCAAGATCGTGACTGCGATTATTGCCCTTGAGGAAGGGGAGCTGGATGATATTGTAACAGTAAGTAAGAAAGCAACTGAAGTAATTGGGACTCGAGTCTATTTAGTAGAAGATGAGAGGGTAAGTTTATTAAGGCTTGTACAAGGTTTATTAATTAACTCAGGAAATGATGCAGGAACTGCAATTGCAGAACATATGGCAGGGAGTGAACTTTTTTTTGCAAAGAAAATGAACCGATTTATGGAAGAGGAGATTGGAATAAGAAATACACATTTTACAAATCCCCATGGTTTATATGATGAGAACCATACAACAACAGCTTATGACATGGCTAGAATTACGCAATACGCTATGCAAAATGAAACGTTCCGTGAAATTGTGGGCACAAAAGAGATGGAGTGGAAAGGTGAAGAGTGGGAAACGACGATTTACAATCATAATCGAATGTTATGGGATTACGAAGGTGCGACTGGTGTGAAAAATGGGTTTGTACACAAATCAGGTTATACACTTGTGACAACTACTAAGCGGAATGATATGGAATTAATCGCTGTAACTTTGAATGCTCCTTCGGCAGATCATGCTTATCATGATATGAAGACATTATTCGAGTATGGTTTCGACCATTTTCAGACGAGCGTTCTTTTCAGTAATAAAATGTTTGAAGCAGATAATGGGACAAGGTATGAACTTGATGACGATTTATATTTTGTAACAACATATGATGAAGACATTTCCATTGCTGTTAACCGTCTTGGGCGCTTATGGATTAAAGGTGATAATGATCGCATCATTCGATCAGAATTGTTAAGTCCTGTAGAAAGTACTCTTGATACTGTTGAGGAAACGATAGTAGAAGAAGAAAGGAAAACCGAAGACTCTTCTAAATTTATGCGGTGGATCACGCAACTTTGGTCCTCGTTTCCTGTAAACTAGTGGATCCACTCATTGTTCGAGCCAATGTAAAAAGGTCAAAAAGCGACCTGATTTAAAGAAGCAATGGCTCCACGTTTTCAAGATGAGAAAAGGATACCTCTTGAAAATTAAAACCGAGTAGCGGCTTCGCTCATTGTTAGAGGCTATGAAAAAAGGTCAAAAAACGACCTTTTTTCATAGCCTCTTCTACATCTTTTTCAAGTGAACTTCTTCGACTTTGTGTCCTGCACCTTTTTTTAGGATTAGATCAGCTCTGTGGCGCGTTGGACGGATGTTCTTTTCTAGATTTACCCCATTGATCGTTGACCAAATGTCTTTTGCGAAATTAACTGCTTCAGAATCTGATAATTGTCGGAAGCGGTGAAAAAATGATTCAGATTGTTGAAATGCCGTATTACGGAGTAACTTGAACCGTTCAATATACCAAGATTGAATATTTTCTTCGTCAGCATCAACGTAAATTGAGAAATCAAAGAAGTCTGAAACGAAAACGTGTGGAATACGACGGTCCTTTTTATTTACTTGTAAAACATTAATCCCTTCAACGATGACAACATCTGGTTCAGTTATTTTCTGAACTGTATCTGTCAGAATGTCATACGTCAAATGAGAATATACTGGCGCTTCAATGTAAGCGTAACCAGATTTAAGTTCATATAGGAAACGAATCAAACGGCTAATATCATAACTTTCAGGAAATCCTTTTCGTTTCATTAAACCGCGTTCTTCAAGGACGGCATTTGGATATAAAAATCCATCAGTCGTAACTAAATCAACTTTAGGGTTATTCGGCCATTGAGATACAAGCGCTTGAATGAGCCTGGCTGTTGTGCTCTTCCCAACTGAAACACTTCCAGCTACTCCAATTACAAACGGAACTTTTTTTGTTTTTTTCTGTAAAAAATGATTTACATTTTCATGTAATTTGACAGATTGAGTCATATGCATATACAGCAATTGTGATAATGGTAAATAGATATCAGAAACTTCTTCTGCTGAAATCGTTTCGTTAAGACTACTTAGCTTTGCGCGTTCTGTAGCAGAAAGGATTTCACTTGTTGAATTAGATAGTTTTGCCCATTCAGCACGACTAAATTGAGTATAAGCAGACAATGGGACAGACTTGTTTAAAGTAGCCATGTTGTTCTCCTTTTTCTGGTGTGTGATCCAAAAAGGAGGCAATGGTCTGCACGCTGTGTGGTCACACACAAAAACCAGCAGCTCAGCTCATTGCTCCTACATTGTTTAAATTAAATATAACGAATATCGGAAGAATTTATCTTATTGTATAGTAACACTTATTGCTTGAAAAAGGGGAATTTTTCGCTCACTTATTATGGAATGAGTTATAATGAACGAAAAGAAACGAGAGGAAAGAATATAGAAATGAAAGTCATTATTGCTGAAAAACCAGATCAAGGAATGAAATTAGCTGCACCTTATTCATCAATAAAAAAGTCCGGTTATATTGAAATTAAGAAAACAGCTCAATTCCCTAAAGGAGCATATGTCACATGGGCTGTTGGGCATTTGTGTGAATTAGTACCTCCAGAGATGTATGATCAGAAATGGAAAGCATGGAAGCTAGAGACGTTGCCAATTTTACCAGAAACATTCAAACATCAAATAACGAAGGGAAAGGGAAAACAATTTCAAATTATAAAAAAACTAGTTCATCAACCTAATATAAGTGAAATTATAATGGCCGGAGATGCTGGAAGAGAAGGGGAGTTAATTGTCCGCTTAATTATAGAGCAATGCAAAGTACAAAAACCAATGAAGCGACTTTGGCTTTCCTCACTAACGGTGAATGCTGTAAAAGAGGGGTTTCAATCATTGCATACCGAAGAAGCTACACGTCCCTTGTATTTTGAAGCGCTTAGTCGATCTTGTGCTGACTGGCTTGTAGGCATGAATGCATCACGTGCTTATACACTTCTTTTACAAAAAAAAGGTGTAACGGATGTTTTTTCAACAGGAAGAGTCCAAACACCAACGTTAGCATTGATCGTGAAGAGAGAAAAAGAAATTGAGGATTTTAAGTCGGAACCTTTTTGGGAAGTAACGGCTTTTTTTACATTTAAGGAAAAAGAGTACAAAGGAATTTGGCATAAAAAAGGGCAAACAAGGTTACAGTCCGCAGAATTAGCAAAGAAAATTGAAATGTTTTGTAAAGGGAAAACCGCAGCTGTTATCGATGTCAAACAGGAAGAAAAACGTTATAAACCACCATATTTATTAACGCTATCTAGTTTACAAACAGTAGCGAATCAACGATATCGTTATTCCCCAAAAATGACGCTTGACATTGCCCAAAAGCTTTATGTGAAAGGCTATATTTCTTACCCACGTACTGATTCTCATTTTGTTACAAAAGGAGAAGCCGAGACGTTTCCTGCAATACTAGACACACTATCAGTCAAAAAGGAATACTCGTCATTTTTCCCTCTCCCTGTCTCGACTCTGCTCGGAAACCCACGTTACGTTAATGATAAAAAAGTGACCGATCACTATGCAATCATTCCGACAGAACAAGTGCCTGTTTTGGAGAAGCTGACAGCAGAAGAAAAGAAAGTGTATGACTTAATCGTAAAATCACTTCTTGCTGCACATGAAAAGGAAGCAATTATCAGTACAACAAAAGTGGAAACGCTTGTTGACGATCGAGCCACCTTTCAATCAAAGGGCAAAGTAATGAAGCAACTTGGATGGAAGCGAATCATACAATCAGGCAATAAAGAAAGAGAAGAAGAATTGCCAATGATGAAAATTGGTGATCAGGGTGTGGTGAATAAAGTTGAAACAAAAGAATCTATGACACAACCTCCGAAGCGCTATACCGAAGGACAATTGATTAATGTAATGAAGACCGCAGGGAAACAAATGACAGACATGGAGCTCGAGAAGGTGTTAATGGAATCACAAGGATTAGGGACTGAAGCTACCCGAGCAGGAATTATAACGGTCCTAAAAGACCGAGGCTATATGATCGTAACGAAAAACATCGTTATTCCAACAGCAAAAGGTCGATTACTGATCGATGCATTAGGCTCAAGTTTGCTTACATCTGCTGAAATGACGGCAAAATGGGAGCAGCGTTTAAGAGAGATCGGAAAAGGAGAAGCTTCAGCAGCCGTATTTATCGATCAAACGAAAAAGCTTGTGAACCATTTGATTCAGGAAGCAGAAAACGCAGCTCAGTCATGGGATTTTTCAAATATAGACCTTTCGTCGATGCAAAAAAGACAGGGAAAAGGAAAGCGGCGACCTACTTCAGTTGGTAAATGTCCAGATTGTGGGGGAGTTGTATTAGACAGAGGGAGTTTTTTTGGATGTAGTCAATACCAATCACATCAATGCAAGTTCACAATTTCGAAAATGATTTTAGGTAAAAAGATCAGGCAGAAAGACGTAAAAGCAATACTATCGGATGGAAGAACAGAGAAGTTAGAAGGTTTTACAAAAGAGAATCAGACATTTCACGCTTCTCTTAGTTGGGATAGCGACCAGAAAAAAATTATATTTAACGGGAAATAGAGAAGTAAAAAGAGCTGGAGGGTGATTTATTTTGATCACCCTTCAGCCTTTATTATTTAAAAAGGAGATAAAAATTCTCCGACTGGAACATCGAGAACTTGGTCGACCAATCTTTTTAGGCTCGTGGACCATTTGTAAAAAGAATGCAGGGAGTAAGTCAGTACGCACACTTTTCGTTCTATTTTTCTATGGACAATCCCAAAAATATCGAGTTGGAAAGAATGAAATTTGAATAAATTCTAGAAATAAAGCAGAAGTTGGTTCATTATAGACAAACTCTTCATATAGTAATAATAAGGAGGGTGTCATCATATGGGAGTTGTGAGAACAGATAAGTGGTTACGTGCATACACACTTAAATGGAATAAAGCAAAAACACTACAAGAACAGTTTGACTGCCAACGTGATGTCATCACCTGGCCACTATGTGAAGTGTTTTCAACAAAAGATGTAGCGGGCCTCCATCAATACCTTTTACAAATGGGACTGTTTCAGCCTGATCAATCCATCGATTTAGAATATGACAGATGGAAAGAGACTTTACCTTGGTCCATTATTCAACAGCAATTTCATAAACTAAAAGAGAAGTGGAACGGACCAGATATAAAAATATATATCCTTCCAATGAATGATCAAAATACATTTCTCATCAATGAATTAGGTGGGAAAACTGGTTTATCATTGCCGCATGCCATCATTTTATTTATTCAATCTACTATAACGAAAGAAGATCTACTTGCTCTAATCACACATGAATACCACCATGTATGCCGTTTGCAAACGATAAAACAACCCGAAGATTCGATGACGTTACTCGAATCACTGGTCATGGAAGGGCTTGCTGAATTTGCTGTAAGAGAAGAAATAGGTTCTCGTGCATGTGCATCATGGACATATCGGTATGATGATGTTTGGAATGGTGAATGGTTTGAAAGGTGGATTCGTCCTAATTTACAAATAAAAGGAAGGAAAAAACATCATCCGATTCTTTATGGAAGTAAAGAAGGAGGAATTCCTCTTTGGTTAGGTTATTATGCAGGCTACAAAATGGTTGACACTGCTACAACCAAATTGGATTCAACAACAAATTTATTAGGTTTATCTGCTGAAACGATTTTTGAACGTTCAATTTTCACTGAAGGAGAGGGGAGAAACTAATGGCAGCCGTTTGGCGTGATAGCTCATGATTCGATTGTTCTTTGTTATGGTCGGTTTTACTTTGGCAGTTGTAGGTGGTGTGAGTATCCTTGCTTATTTAAATTTACTTATAGCTGGGTATCAATTTTCTGCATATTTACTTTTTTTAATAGAAAGAATTGAATTTTACTTGTTCTTAATTGGAGTGGCGATGATTATTATCTCGATGACATTTCCAACGAATCGTAATCGTGATCGAAAAAAATCATAGAATAAATTTGGAATGAATTGAGAGAGTGTGGAATAAATTGGTTGTCCCCTGCCTATACTGTGGATACAAAACGAATTAAGGTGAGGGGGGTTTTATATGGTCCATATCAGGGACGTATGGGTCAATTGGTTCGAAGGTGAGGAAAATGGTTACAATGTTTGTGAGTTTCATGAATGGCGTAGTGATGATCGGATAGAGGTGTTAGATCAAGCTATCCTTGTATTCGTAAGTAAAGAACTGTTCCATTACATTGAAAATGATTTATCAGAATTGCCAGATGCATTGTTGGCTGAGGTTCATCAACAAAGTTACCTTCGAAAAAATATGTCACGTATCCAACTTGACTATTGTTTTATTGCAACAGATGGTGAAAGAATTATTGCAATTGATACAATGGGGTACAAAACCCCGATTCGAAAAAGTCGTTTAACCCCAAGACAAGAACAAATGGTTTATGAACAACTTAAACAAAATCAGTTTACACAGTTCGATTTGCTCGAATATGTGGAAAAAGATTATCACATCTTGTCACCACATCCAGAAGATCTAAGTGGACTAACACGTAAAGAGCGTCAATTAAAGCAGTTGTTATACATGGCGTTAGATCAGCTTTATTCAACGGGTACAGATGCCGAAGTTCGTTACTGGTATACAGAATGGAGCCCGAGTGATTATGTTAGGATTCAAATGCTTACAAGAGAGGAAGCTTGGGAACAACTCTATTCGGAAATACGTTCAGGGTGGACTGAAAGACATCATCAGTTGTGCGAAGCAATGGTAAGAGGACAAGCCTTCTTTGAAAAGCTCTGGGAGCTTGAGCACGGTGCAAGCGTCAAATAATGAATAGTTTGTGAACAAAGGGATAGGACATATAATAAAAATGCATAATAATGCCTAAGAAATAGCCAATCGTGCTTTTTCTTAGGCATTTACAATGAATCGGAACTCTCCTATAATAAATGAAGAAATATTGACTGCATGAGGAGGGGAAACTATGGATAACTTTGCATACACTGTAATGCAAATCCTAACGGTTGTATTGCTCGTAGGAACACTCGGACTTTCGTTTTTCGTTGGAAAAATCATGAAAAAAAACTCAGGATATTAGAAACAAAAAGGACGGTGGTTTTCCCGTCCTTTTTGTTAATTAGGGCGTCTTTTAAAGCACCCTCTTCGACCAAAAAACAGCAAAAAGGGCTAAAACTACTACTACACTCGCTTATGTTCCCGCAAAAGGGGTTCCAGCCGCTAGCAATTGCTGGGCAATATGAAAAAACTCACCCAAAACAGGTGAGTTTCTTTTGATGCTCCTTCATTCGCATTCAATCATTATTTATTTACGCTTTTTGCGTCCTAACCCCATGGCACGTTCTGCTTTTTCCATCATGCGAGAGGCTACTTTGTTTGCTTTGTTGGCACCATGGTCCAAAATGTCATCCAGTTCTTCTGACTCGATTAGCGCATAATAGCGCTCTTGAATGGGTCGTAAAGTTTCAACAACAACCTCAGCAAGGTCAGATTTAAAGTCACCATATCCTTTTCCAACGTAACGCTCTTCTATGGATTCAATTGATTCTCCTGAACAAAGAGAGTAAATCGAAAGCAAATTAGAAACAGCAGGTTTTTTATCACGATCAAAACGAATGGTACCTTCTGTATCAGTAACGGCACTTTTAATTTTTTTCGTAATCGTTGCCACGTCATCTAGCATGGAAATATAACTTTTCGGGTTCGGATTTGATTTACTCATCTTCTTAGTTGGGTCGTTTAGTGACATAATACGAGCACCGACTTTTGGAATTCGAACCTCTGGGATTGTAAAGATATCATTATATTTTTTATTAAAACGTTCAGCGAGATCACGCGTAAGTTCAAGATGCTGCTTTTGATCTTCTCCAACGGGAACGATATCTGTTTTATAAAGAAGAATATCTGCAGCCATAAGTGGTGGATATGTAAGTAAGGCTGAAGATACCGCTTCTTTGCCATCTGACTTGTCTTTAAATTGAGTCATTCGTTCAAGTTCACCTATGTAAGATACGCATTGCATCAACCACCCAAGTTGAGCGTGGGCTGGAACTTCAGATTGAATAAAAAGGGTTGCTTTTTCGTGATCAATTCCTACAGCTAAATAAAGTGCGGCTAAACTTCGGATGTTTTCTCGGAGCTTTAATCGATCTTGTGGAACGGTTATAGCGTGTTGGTCTACGATACAAAAATAACAATGATAATCATTTTGCATATCAACAAAGTGTTTCATCGCTCCTAAATAATTCCCAAGCGTTAGCGTACCACTCGGTTGAATACCTGAAAATACGGTTTTCATTCTTGTCATTCCTTTCATTAACAAATAGTTCAAACTATATATACACCAAATCATATCAGATTGCTTGCAAAAAAAATAGGTGATAGTTCTTTTGTGAAGCGCTTCTGTTTTTTAAAGAAGTTAATGAATGTTCTTCAAGAAAAAGTTAACACTAACTTTATCATATTTGTATCAGATTCAAGGAAGTGAGGTTCGCTTTATGAGTCAAATTACCATTTTTTCAGCTTCAATTGGAAATGGTCATAACGAAGCTTCGAAAGCGTTGAAAGAGCAATTTGAACTACAAGGCGAAACAGTTACTATTATTGATACATTCCATTGCATACATCCATTATTACACAAAACATTTTTGGAACTTTATTTACGGATGATAAAGAAAACACCACGTCTATGGGGAAGGTTATATCGGTATAGTGAGGAATATTCGTGGTTTCTTCTATTGGATCAATTAGGAACATTTTTTTGCCAGAAGCTGAACTCGATCATAAATAAGCAAAGAACAACCGTGATGATTTCAACTCATCCATTTGTTACTGCTTTTTTAGCGAAATTAAAGAAAAAGAAAAATTTGTCATTACCGCTTTATACAGTGATAACAGATTTATATCTTCATCCAGCTTACGTAAGACCAGAAATTGATGGGTATTTTACAGCCTCTCCTCATCTTGATCATTTTGCTTTTGAGCATAATTTGCAGGCAGATCAATGGTATTGTACGGGTATACCAATCAAGGCGATACCGGATATAAACATTCCAAGGTGGAAGATAAGGAATGATTTAAAGTTACAACCTGATGAGAAAACGGTGCTTATTACAGGTGGAGGTTTAGGTCTTGGAAAGTATGAAGAAATCTTACATTCTTTAGAAACGATTCATGATAAAATTCAATTATTGTGTATGACCGGAACAAATAAACAAATTGAACAGAAAATTCACCAATATGACAGCAAACACCGTATTCATGTCATCCCTTATACAGAACAATTCACAAAATATTTACGGGCAAGTGATGTCGTGATCTCAAAAGCAGGTGGACTAACAATGTCAGAAGCGCTTGCTTGTGAAACGCCAATTTTAATCTATCAGCCAGTTCCAGGACATGAAGAAGATAACGCACAGTTTTTAATGGACTTTGGAACAGCGGTTAAAGCGGAAGCGATTGAAGAAGTAACTGAGCTTTTACAGGGGATTTTATTTGATGAAAAGACATACCAACAGTTAGTGTTAAACGCAAAAAAATTGAAGAAACCTGATGCGGCAAAGCATATAGCCTATGTTATAAAACAATTAATTCGGACAGAACAAGTTCTATAAAAGGGGTGACATTCGATAAGAACGTTACCCCTGATTATATTAAGACATTGGAACTTGTCGCTTAATTTTTCCTTCAATTCGATTAAAAATGTTTTCAAGTGAAGGACCTGTAATCGTTAGCCCGTGATTTTTTAATCCAATAATGGTCTCAGAAGGGTTGTCAGATTCTCTAATTAATGAGGCTACCGTTTCAGCGAGTTCAATCGTTCCACAAGGATAATTGATCTCAGTAGCTTGAATTCCGTCCATCCAAGCATGAATATGGACAATGGCACCAACATCAGGATGCTCTTTGTAAATCATCCAATGTTCAATGGCATCAACAGACGCTCTTTTTGGTGTGACATTTGGCGGGATACTAACTTCGATTAAATTTTCAACATCATTGTACCCTTTAATATAAAGAATATCTCTCCCAATTTCTTTCATATTCGCTTTGTTAATTCCACTTGCACTCATCCAAAAATGTTCTTCGTCACTTCTTGCACTTAGATTTCCATAACTTAAGCCACCAAGACCATAGAGCTTGTTCAAGTGACGCATGTCTCTTTCGCTTAAATATTTATCTAATGGGAAAGGAGCAGGGAGCAAGTTCATGTCATCCAATTTTTTCCCTGATTGACTTAATTCAGTCGTTACTCGTTCACCACCCCAAAGTTGTTTAGGAAGATCTTCTGAAAATTGATTGTCAATTACAAGTCTAGAGCAAGTTAACGGTTCTAACCGCTTGTATATCTTGTCAAGAAATTCCTGTTCATCGTCACCTTGAGTAAACGTGATGGAGTAACAGCCTTGTTCAGGAGTTAAGAAATGAACATCCGTCTTACCAAAGCGATGGTTTACATACATAAAATGGTTTGCTAAAGAGCGAATGAGAAAAGGGTACACTTCTGTAAAGAGGTCAAATGGTTGTCCAGTACTTTCAAGTACTGCAATAACAAACGTTGCTTGTGCTTTACGACGAAATGGCTTGATAGTATCTTCAGTTACAAAGTGAAAGACGAGCTGAAGAGGATCAGATGGATCTTCCGTATAGGAAAAACCATTTTTTGAAAAGGTTGTAACGAGTCCTTTTGATAGTTGTTGTAGAAATGGACTCGTTGGGTTTGAACTTAACATAAAGTTTTTCATGGCTAACCTCCAACAGTAGTTTGATCATGGTTGAAAACAACTTTCAAAGCATTTTCACGGTTTTTCTTTGTGATTGTTTTGAAAGCTACCTTATAGTCATGTAGAGGGTATTGATGAGTAATAAGAGGTGAAAGATCTACTTTTCCTCTTTTCATTAATTCAATAGCGATTTGAAGGGTATTCATTTTTTGTCCTTCGAACTCGTTTGTGCTATATGCAAAGCACCCTTTAATCGTTAATTCATTTAACCAGACAGTCGTCCAATCAATTTGTTTCATAATACTAGCTAATCCAAGTAGAACGACTGTCCCACCGCTCTCAGAAAAACGAAGAGCATCAGTGACACTTTTCTTCTTCCCAACACATTCGTAAATAATATTTGCTCCTCCTTGAACAACTTCTGGTCCAAATAAAGGCTTTAAAGTCTCAGCTCCTAACACATCAGCTGTGTTTTTTACATATGAGTCATCAAGGTAAATAACTTCATCTGCTCCGAGTGTTTTGGCCATTTCCCCTTGGAAGGAATGCTTGACTAAAATAGATACGTTGCATGAATAATCAAGTGCTTTAATTGCTGCAACAACAGAGAGCCCTATGACACCCGCACCAATCACTAAGACTTTATCATCTGCCTTTGGTGGGTTACGTAAAACGGCATGTAGAGCACAACTAAATGGTTCTACTAATACTCCATTTAAATCATTTACTTCATCTGGAAGAGGAAGAATTTGACTTTTATGTGCAACGAAATGCGGACTCCAGCTTCCTCCCGTATCCTTGCAAGCTCCTATAAGCAGGCCTGATTCTATTGATCCTTTTGTCTTCTGCTGACATAAACTTTCGTCTCCGCGTTCACATGCAGGACAAGGGTCTAAACCCCGGCTCTCACAAGATAGAACAGGATTGATAACGACTCTCTGTCCTTCTGTAAGATGACTTATCTTTTTCCCTAATTCAGCAATTTGACCGACCGCTTCATGTCCGATCGTGAAAGGAAACGAAACATATGGAGATGTTGTTGGACTATCATGAAGAAAAAGCAAATTCATGTCACTCCCGCAAATTCCGCCATATTTTACTTTGATTTTTGCCCAGTCATCATTTGGAAGTGCCGGTTCTTCTGTTTCTCCCCAAATCAAACACGAAAAGCGAGGATTCCAATGGATAGAAGGAAACCAGCGACCAACGGTTTTCGTAAATACATATTTTGGAATGGTAAAATTAAATTGCAATGCGTTTATATAAATCACCTCCTTACGTATATATGGCAGAACGAACTTAATTACTTGTAATTTGTGCAAAAAAACGTATTTTATTCATATTTTTCCTTTATAATTGGAATGAATATCTTCGTATATTGAGAAAGATTTGGGGAAGACTACAAGCAAAAAGAGGAGCGTGAGAAAATGTATTATTTTCTTGTTAATCGAACTTCTGGAAAAGGACGCTCTGTAAAAGTTTGGTTTGAAATCGAGAGAATTTTAACTGAAAAGAAAGTAGAGTACGACGTTATCATTACGGATACTAAAGATGAAGTGTTAAGTTATCTTACTGAACTATTACAATCTAATAAGCGCATAACCGCAATTATCGCGCTTGGAGGAGATGGGACGATTCATGCAATCATGAACCAATTGATTGGGACATCTGTTCCGTTTAGTGTGATTCCAACTGGATCTGGAAATGATTATGCAAGAGCACGAGGAATTACAAAAAATTACGTAAAAGAAGTTGAAAAATTATTAAAGAATGAACAAAAAAAAATCGACTTACTAAAGATCGGTGATCGGCACTGTATGACAGTCGTAGGAATTGGGTTCGATGCAAAGGTTGCAGATGAAGCAAACAAAACGAAGATGAAAAAGTGGTTTGGTGGATTGGCCTATTTTCTAACGATTTTTAAAGTTCTCTTAACGTATAAGCCTTCATCTATCCGGCTTAAGTTAAATGATGAAGAACGGATTTTTGATAAAGTGTGGCTAATTGCTATTGCCAATCATGCTTATTATGGAGGAGGTATTAAAATATGTCCTGATGCAATGAGTGATGATGGGAAATTAGATATATGTATCATTCACAGTCTCCCAAAATGGCGGTTACTACTTATTCTTGCAAATGTTTTTGAAGGAAAGCACGTTTCAATGAGTGGAGTTGATTATATTCAAGTAGAATCAATCCAAGTTGATAGTGATGATCCACTATACGTAACAGCTGATGGCGAAATGATGGGCCAGACCCCTACTGCCGTTTCCGTTAAAAAGGATGCCTTTCATGTTATGATGTAACAAAAAAATCTATCCGTATGCTCGTTACGGTTAGATTTTTTGCTTAAATTTAATTTCTTAATTTATTGAAGGTTTTGAATCTGATAAAGGCTTAAGTTCTGTTTGTTTCTTGTCCACTTGATTGTCTTTATGAATATTTTCGTACTCTAAAATAAAGAGGAGATCTAAAAATTGGTAGCTAAATTCTTTGATTTTTGCTAGCTGATGTTTCATAAATATACCTCCCTGTTTAGAAATTGCTGTACGAATAATATGTGCCAATGTGTATAAAAACATGCAAGAGGTTGTTCAAAAAGGTTGGTCTTTACCTTTTTGAACAACCGACAGGCTTAATCAACTCGATCTGTTTTTCTTCGTTCTAATAGTCTTAAAATCCATAAGACTATATTAATGATAGCGATAAGGTAAAACAGCCATGGAATGGTCGTATCATTTTGATAAGATATAAACACAAAAATAACGAGTGTGATAACCGCAATCAACTGCAGTATTTGAATTTTGGACAATGTATTTCCCTCTTTTCGCATGATTTTGGTCATTTGGACATACGCTACATTATAACAATCTTGAATTAGAACGAAAAGAGGCGTGATCCATGAAAAAGAAGCAAGCGTTTTACCGAAGTATTCTGATCTTACTTTTATGTGGAGTCGGATTTATGTATAGTCAATCAGACAGTTTTTTTCAACAAGTAGAGGAGTCTGTTGCTGCATCCATTCAAACAGGAGTCCAAGTCGGACAAGAGGCTCTTCCTATTGAACTAACTACTCTTAATGGAAAACAAGTTTCATTAGATGATTTTATTGGACAGCCAGTAGTGCTAAATTTCTTTGCGACATGGTGTCATCCTTGTCAAGAAGAAATGCCCGTGATTCTAGAAATGGAAAAACGGTTAAAGGAGAAAGGGGCAGCTTTTTTAGCTATAAATATGACGAGTCAAGAAAAAAGCAAAGCCGAGATAAATCCATTTCTACAGCATTTCAGGGCAACCTTTGATCCCCTCCTAGATGAAGACGGTGAAACGATGAAAAAGTATCAAATAATTGGAATTCCAACAACAATTATTATTGATGAACAAGGTGTGATTATTCAACGAATTAATGGAGGGTTAACATTTGATTTAATGGAAGATTTAGTCTTGTTTCAATAAAAGAGGTTGTTCAAAAAGGTCGGTTCCTTTATGAACAACCGTACGTACAAAACATCAAGGGTGTTTGAAAAGGTCAACTGGACCTTCTCAAACACCCTTTTTCGGAAATGAGTATAAGTGCGAGGGGCACTTCGTTATTGGATAAAAATGAAGTAGGAAGAAACGAAATAGAGAACGACAAGAATTAATGATGGCAATGCATATCGAATAGTTGATTCTCTTGGTTTTCTGATCAGTGCATATAGGATAACAACTGATAAAATGCCAACGGCTGCAGCGGTAATTTGGTGAACGTCAGATACGGCTGCAATAATTGATCCTTTACGGTAAAAGACATCGGAAGCTCCTAAGATGAGAATATTAAATAGATTGCTACCTAAGATTGAACCGATAGCAAGATTATGATTCCGTAACTGCAATGCTACAAGTACGGCAATGGCTTCTGGTAAAGAAGTAGTTGCAGCGATGAGGAAACTTCCAACAAAGCTGGCCCCAAGACCTGTTATGACAGCAATTTGATCTCCAGTAACTGTTAATAATGTTCCGGCACCCATGATCACAAGTGCTGCGATTACAAATCCAATGATAGCTTGTTTGAGAGGAATGGCTGACATATTGTATTCCTCGGGTTCTGAAACTGGTTTTTGAAGATTTATTTTGGATAGATAAGAGATAATCCACATTCCTAGCCCGTAAATCGTTATCAAAACCCAGATATCTATGCCAATACCTAGAAACGCATATTCTAACTTTAAGGAAAGAGCGAGAAGGGAGACTATTGCAAGCAATAGTCCAATACTTGCCGTATAAATATGTGTTTGCTCGGCGTTTTTAAAAATTTGTTGTCTACGATAATACAGATCAAAACTTGCGATAATTAATAAGTTAAACATATTGCTACCAAATACATTCCCAACTGCAATATCAGGGCTGTCGAGTACAATTGCAGACACGCTTGTTGTAACCTCAGGTAGAGAGGTGGCACCCGCTAGAAAGATCGTACCAACGACCAAGCCTCCAAGTGATGTCTTTTCTCCGATCGTATCAGCATATGTAGATAACTTAATGGCAGCTAAAACAGTGATAATAGCAGCAAAAATAAAACCTACAAAGACCATAAAATAACTCCCCCTAAAAAATTTATAAACAAAAAAAGACCCTTTTATGAAAGTCTTCCCGTAAAACGAGGCTCTCATAAAAAGGTCTTGCGTACTTTGATAACATCATGATATAAAACAATCAAAGCTCAATGAACCGAGTGAATACTCACTGTAGTGACGACTCATTGACCGTATAGGTTGCTACTCCCCTTTTTAGGGTATTTAATTGTATTGGAATTAATGTAGCATGATCGACTTGTGACGTCAATTTAATTTTTTTATGAAAATGTTGACTCGATCAGATCTACACTACTTACAACGTTTTGTAGGCAGATATATGAGCCAACTTATAACTTATATCGATTGTTCAAAATAATCAAGATTGGATTGTGATTCAATCTTCTTATCAAGCAATTGGAGCATTCTTTTGGCCCGTAAATCAGAAATCGTACGGTAATGGTGTTCGCCTCCTGGCTCTTCATCAGCTTCATCTGCCATGGCGACAACGTGTTGAAGTGGGTTAAGCTCAAGATAGCCATTTGGTAAATAAGAATCGGTATGCAGCAATATCGCTAAGGTTATATCTTTAGCTATACGAGGATGTTCACCAAGTCGTATGAGCAATTTATGAGCACGTTCAGCACCTTTAATTGCATGAATATCATTTTCTTTATATAAATCGTAATCCCATTTTCCATCTCGGTACCAAGTATAATGCCCGATATCGTGAAGGAATGCAGCCTTCGTTGCACGGTCAGGATCGACTCCTTGCTCTTGGGCTAAACGAAATGCATGATAAGCACAAGCGATCGCATGGGCCATACCGGAGCGTTTTACATACTTTTGCGTAATCGGATGATCGAACAATTGAACTAATGTAACATGTCTCACGTCACATTCCTCCTTTATTTAAGTGAGTGTAAAGAAATCTTCCTATAAAAAAGTATATTTCAACTATTATATAGATTTATTGGATCGGATGCAACCATTTCTTTGGAAATGGGCTAGAATCCAATGAGTTATATGTGTATAATGGACGGAAGGAAGTAAGAAAGGAGTTTTCCATGGCAACAACACATACATTTTCAAAAGGTGAAGAAATTGCAAACGCAATTACACACGGTATTGGAGCTATTCTTAGTGTCGCAGCACTTGTCCTACTCGTTGTCTACTCGAGTATATATGGCTCAGCTTGGCATGTTGTAAGTTTCACGATTTACGGTGTGACGATGCTTTTGCTTTATTTCTCTTCAACATTGGTGCATGCATTTCCTAAAGGGAAAGTAAAAAATTTATTTGAAATATTTGATCATGCTTCAATTTATTTGTATATTGCTGGTAGTTATACTCCTTTATTGTTTATTGTCGTTCAAGGAACGCTTGGATGGACATTATTCGGTATTGTTTGGGGAATTGCTACTATTGGAGTTGTCTTTAAAATCTTTTTCGTGAAAAAGTTTTTATTTATGTCGACTATTTTTTATATTGGTATGGGCTGGCTTGCGATTTTTGCGATTAAACCAATTATCCAAACGCTTCCCCCTGCTGGAACTGCTTTGCTTTTGGTTGGTGGGATATGTTATACGGTCGGAACGATTTTCTATGTTTGGCGTGGATTTAAATTTCATCATGCAATATGGCATCTGTTTGTTCTTGCCGGATCAATCTTTCATTTCTTTTTAATATTGTTTTATGTATTACCAATCTAAAATAAAAAGCAGATACTGCCTCAGGAGAGTCAGTATCTGCTTTTTTAAATGTTTGGGTACGTACTTCAAAGGAGCAAACAAAGACTTACAATATGTTAACATTATTCTATGATGACAATGTCTGTCTAATAACGTTATAATTTGGTAGGAGGGGATAAACATGTATGTGACCATTTCAGAGCTTGCAGCATACTTAGAATTAACAGAAGACTATCTTTTACATCAAATAAAGCGAGGGCAAGTGAAAGTGGTATTCGATGGAGAGAAGTATTTAGTGAACCGTGAAAACTTCTTGTGGCATAAAGAGCAGCTTGATCTAAAGCGGAGACAGTTGGCTGCAGAAGCAGAGGAACCTCTTCCTGAAGATTGGGATGCTAAAGACGAGGATTAATACATACAATATAAAAGTGAACACAAAACCAAAAGAGAAGGTTGTGAGACATACATGGGGAAACATTTGGTGTTTGTGCTCATGCTTTGTATCTTTGGCTTCGTTGTGGCACCATTTTCTGTACAAGCAGAAGAAACAGAGTCAAACAAAGCAAGAGACCATGAGCATAAGGTAATAACGAAGACGCTGTTAGATTTACCTGAACAGTTAGCTCGGTTTGAATACGATACAGGATATTCATTCATCTATCCAGATGACGGAGTAAGAGGGGTTTATGTAACTGGACACTCAGCAGGTGGACAGCGCTTTAATTCATTACTTGAATTGATCAATTCGACTGAACTCAATGCTATGGTCATTGACATTAAAGATGACCATGGTTACTTAACTTATCGACCAGATAAGGAGTCACCTTTTTTCGATATTTCTCAAAATTTAATTAGGAATACAGAACAATTGATGACAACTCTAGAGGAAAATGAAGTGTATCCTATTGCCCGTATTGTCGTGTTTAAGGATACTGTGTTAGCTGAAAAGAAACCAGAACTTTCTTTTAGAGAAAATGGTAAAGTGTGGAAGAACAATAGAGGAGAAGCGTTTGTCAATCCATTCTTAAAAGAAGTCTGGGATTATAACATTGCTCTTGCGGAAAAAGCTGCAAAATTGGGTTTTAAGGAAGTACAATTTGACTATGTTCGTTTTCCGGAAGGGTTTGAACGTCGCGATGAAATCCTTGAGTATGATACTGGGGATTATAAAGATGGCGATGATAATGTGAAAAAAAGAGTTGAAGCGGTTACTGATTTTGTTGCTTATGCAAGAGAACGGTTATCTCCCTATAACATAGATGTATCAGTCGATATTTTCGGTTATGCGGCAACGATTACAGAAGCACCTGGAATCGGACAGAACTTCTCCAAAATTTCAGATAATGTGGATGTTATTTCATCCATGATCTACCCAAGTCACTGGACGCCTTATTTTGGAATTACTAAACCTGACCTTTATCCTTATGAATTAACGAAAGAATACGCTAAGGTTGAAAATGAAGTGTTAGGATCTTTGGACGATCCGCCAGTTTCGAGACCTTGGATTCAAGATTTTACTGCTTCATGGTTAGGATCAGGGAACTACAAAAGCTATGGAAAAGAAGAAGTAGAAGCCCAAATTAGAGCGCTGAATGAACAAGGAATCGATGAATTTCTACTTTGGAATGCTACAAATCGCTATACTCAGGGTGTTAATTATAAACCATTGGATTGAGATAAAAAGCTGTTACAACTGTAGCAGCTTTTTTGAGGAACTAATTGGGGCTGAGGTAAAGTGGAGGCTGACTCCAAGAAACACCGTGCAATTGTATGAGATAATGGCATATACTATAAATAATGGGTATGAGGCATAATTTTCCTAATATATGCTGAAATGAGGCAGTTTAAGGAGAGACGAAAGTTGAATATACTAAGGTTATAATGATCATGGAGGGTCAAACGCATGAATTGGTATGAGAAGCTAAATGAATACTTTCCTATTGAGGAAATGAAATCAAAAGAGCATATGGAATTACTGTTAAAAGAAAAAGCTGATATTTACCATAAAGATGAAGGACCAAATCATGTTATGATGTATGTAGAAACCAACGATTTCGTCTTTGTTGATTACCTATTTGTTTCAACAGATGCTAGAGGTCAAGGATTAGGAAAAAAACTGATCAATCAGCTAAAGCAAAAGGATAAGCCAATTATTCTTGAAGTTGAACCAGTCGATTATGATGATACTGATACAAAAAAGCGACAACATTTTTATAATCGAGAAGGGTTTAAGCATGCACAGTCAATTGGTTATAGCAGACGCTCTCTTGCCACAAATGAAGTGAATGAACTCGAAATTCTTTATTGGTCTCCAACGAATGAGTCAGAGAAAAGCATCTTCGAAAAAATGAAACATACGTATGAAAATATTCATACGTACAAAGATAAAGAGCTCTATGGCCAATCTTATCAGGGTGTAGACGAAGTACTCACCTATGAAGAAGAAAAGGATCAAGCGACTGTGTAGCTGTGAATCGTTCATCAAAAATGAGGGTGATTCGAATGAAACGGAAAGATGTAAAAAAACGGAAGAAAAAACGCGAAATGTTAAAAGATTTTTTGAAGAAAAATGTACGAGATTGGAAGCAACGTTCTAACCGGAATCCAATGCCGACACCATCAAGACGAACAATAGCATAACAATGAAAAGGGGTGGCTCACATGTGAGTCACCCCTTTTCAAAAGAAACTATAAAATTTGAGTGGATTTAAAGAAGTATGAAAGCTTACTCAGAGAAGGCAGTGGCTCCACAATCTGCATTGCTTATAAGAAAAGGCCGATTTGTGGTTTTTCTTATTGTTGTTCGGTCGTTGTTTCTCCTTTCTTCATTTTTCTTCTGTCGGTTAGCTCATAAATGACAGGCACTAAAAATATCGTTATGAATGTAGAAATAGCTAAACCAAATACAATAACAATTGCCATTGGTTGCTGGACCTCTGTGCCTTCTCCAAAGCCTAGAGTGAGCGGAATAAGACCTAAGATGGTTGTTAAGGCTGTCATCAAAATAGGTCTTAACCTTGTTGGACCAGCTAACATGATGGCATCATAAGTTGAAAAGCCTTCTTTTTTTAATGTGTTAATATAGTCAACTAAAACGATCGCATTATTAACGACAATACCGGTTAAAATCAAAATGCCAATTAATGACCCTACTCCAACAGGTTGGTTCGTTACAAGTAAGCCAATAATAATACCAATCGCCGTTATGGGAACGGAGAACATGATGATAAACGGATAAAAGAAAGACTCGAAACGACCTGCCATTACCATGTACACAAGAACAACGGCTAATGTAATGGCACCACCTAATTTCACAAATGCATCATTCATCTGTTCGTTTTGACCACCAAATGTGATGCGATAACCGCTAGGGAGGGTAGGGCGAACCTTTTCTTTAAGTGTAAGTTCAATATCATTAATGACACTCCCTAAATCGCGCCCTATAATGTCGGCTGTTACAGTCATTTCACGTAATCGGTCAGCTCTTCGAATGGAACTTGGACCTTGTCCACGCTCAATATTTGCGACCTCAGATAATGGGATTCGTTCTCCGGATGGAGTATCAATAAGAAGGTGCTCTAAGTGAGTAACAGATGCTGTATATCGTTCGTCCACTTGTAACCTCACATTTCGTTCGTCTCCATTTCTAGCAAGCTTTGTTGCGATAAGTCCTCTTGTTGCATGTCTGATTGTATTGGCAATTTGTGCACTTCCTATACCGTAAGAGGCGGCGGACTGACGGTTGATTGAAACGGTTACTTCTGGATTCCCTTCAGTGTAATTTGAAGTGGGTTCACGAACACCTTCGATAGTAGAAATTGTTGAAATAATATCTCCTGTAATCCGTTTCAAAGTCTGTAAATCTGTACCTCTTATTGTTACGGAAATCGGATGTTCTGATAGACCCATGTCACTTGCTGATATTGTTATACTTGCATTAGCGACTTGTTTCAGACGTGTGCGAATTTCTTCTGCTACTTCTAGGTCGGAGCGACTGCGTTTTGTCAGTTCTTTTAGCAAAATACTATACGATGCCCGGTTTGCCTGGGATCCAGCTCCAATCGTAAAGGTATCCGTTCCTCCAACTGTTACAAATGTTACATCAATCTCGGGAATGTCGCGAAGTTGTTCATCGATTTCCTCAGTTAATTCATATGTTGCTTTTAAAGCAGATCCAACTGGTAAGCGAGCATCAATACTAATAAAACCTTGATCTTGTTCAGGCAAAAATTCTGTACCAAGAAGGGGAATGCAAGCAAGAGATAACCCGAGTAATCCTAGTGTAGATAAAAGAATGGTTTTTGGCTTTGCTAATGATTTCCTTAATAGCCGTTCATATATTATTTTAGTTCGATTAAACCCACGTTGAAAAGCTGTTACATCATCATTCATTTTCAAAAAAGTGGATGATAGTAGGGGAACAATGATCAGTGCTGTTATAAGAGAAGCAAGCAAGGAAAAAGCTACTGTAATTGCAAGAGGCCTAAATAATTGAGCTGCTAAACCTTCAACAAATACAATGGGAAGGAACACAACAACTGTAGTTAAGGTGGAGGCAATGATGGCTCCACCAATTTCATTTGTTCCAGTTATGGCTGCTTCTTGTTTTCCTTCACCTACTTGTCTCTTCCTGTAAATGTTCTCAAGAATGACGATGGCGTTATCAACCATCATTCCAACGCCAAGAGCAAGTCCGCCAAGTGTTAAGATATTTAATGTTTCCCCGTAAAAAAATAAAAACAAAAACGTTGTCATGATCGAAATCGGTATTGAAATACCAATGATAAGCGTACTACGAACATTTCGTAAAAACATATATAAAACAAAAGCAGCTAACAAACTACCGATTACAATATTCCATCCAACTGCACGGAGCGATTGTTCTATAAACCGGCTTTGGTCGAAAATCGTCCTAATTTCGGTGCCTTCAGGAAGAAAGGATTTCAAATGTTGAATTTCGCGATTAATGCTCCTGGAAACCGCAACTGTATTTGTCCCTGAGCCTTTTAAAATGGACACACCTACGGCTGGGGCGCCATTTACATAACTTTCTTGAGCAATGGGTGCTGTTGTTTCAAGAATGTCTACAAGTTCCCCTAGAGGGACTATGCCTTCAACGGTGGAGATTGGCAAAATTTCCAGATCATAAACCGATTGGAATTCCCCTGTTACGCGGATCGGGAGGCTTTGATTAGCATCTGTCACTTGTCCACCAGGAAGATTAAGATTTTCGCTACTAATCAACTGCTGTAAATCTGTCATACTTAATCCGAAATTTGTTAAGCGATCTGGATTAACAGCTAGTTGAATCTCCTGATCAGCACCTCCTTCAATGCGAACAGCTGCTACTCCGTCTATAGAATTGAGCCTAGGTTGAATTTCATTCTCAACTAATTTTTTGGCTTCTGCAATATTTCCAGTCGGTTCTGTAATGGCTAATTGAATAATTGGCAACATACTAGGATCGAACCGCATGACTTGTGGAGTGGCAACTTCATTTGGCAAATGATCACGAATTTGATCAATGCGTTCTCGCATTGTTAAGGTGGCAAAGTCTAAATTCGTTCCCCAATCAAAAGAGACGAGGATTAGAGCCCCACCTGTTCGGGAGGTAGATGAGACCGATTCGACATTCGGTACACTTGACATCATTTCCTCAATAGGACGAGTAAGAAGCTGCTCAACTTCTTCAGGGCCAGCCCCTTCATATGATGCTGTGACAGCTACGACAGGAAAGCTTAATTCAGGAAAGAGATCAACTGGAAGATTTCGAAGCGAGACCGTCCCTAAAATGATTAATAGGACGATAAACATCGCCATTGCAACGGGTCTTAATACAGATAATTTTGCTAGGTTCATTTTATAGTCTCACTCACTTCGAATTGTTATTTCGGCACCATCGGTTAATCGTTCTTTTCCAGTTGTAACAACTTGATCTTTTTCTTTTAAACCAGAAATTACTTCAATAAGGTCTCCATCTCTTGACCCAAGTTTAATGGTTTGTCTTGTTGCTACTTGATCGTTTAAGACAAATGTATACGGTTTCCCGTCCTCATACAAGATCGCTTCAGCAGGGATAACAAGGGCCTTGCTAATGGTGCCTAAATCTATCGTAGCGTTTACTCGCATTCCTCCTTTAAAGTGCATGGATTCATTGGTTAAAGGAATTTGAACCATAAACGTATTCGTTTGTGGATTTATAACAGGTGAAATGCTCGCAACTTCAGCTTCAAATGTTTTAGGCATTCCTGCAACAGCAAGCTTAGCTGTTAACCGAGGTGATAGTTTGGCAACTTGAAAACTATTTACTGAAAACGTAGCGTCCATTTGTGCTAAGTCCGAAACGACAATAAGTGGGTGATTCGACAGAGCAGTTTGTCCGGCTGAAACGTCTAATTGGGTAACAACTCCTGCAATTGGTGCTGTTAGCTTTGTTGCTTGTACGGCTTGTTCAGCTTGACGAACAGCTTCTTTAGCATTTGTTATTTGCGCTTTTATTTCAAGTGTGTTTGCGGGAGAAATAGACCTTATATTACTAGTAGCTTGCGCAAGTTCAGCTTGTTTTAAAGAAACTTCTAATGAAGCTTGAAGTAAGTCGACAAGTGACCCTTCAAGATCCTCTTTATTAAGTTCCTCAATTATTTCTTGTGAACTGACAATTGAACTCTGTAATTGCTGTTCTAACTCTTTAACGTTTTCGAGGTTTTCTTCAATTGAAAGATTTAATTGTCTTGCTTGAACAAGGCTACGTTCGAGCTCTTCGACTACACTTTGAGCTTGTGCAACTTGTCTAGTGGCTTCTTCATTATTTAACGTAATGAGTAGATCTCCCCGATCAACAGCTTGTCCTACTTCCACATGCACGTTTGTCACTTCAAGTGGCATCATTGTTACAAGTGGAATTTGCTTCTTAGGAGAAAGTTGTCCTGAAAGTTCTAGTGTTTGTTTGATTGAACTTCGGTTAATTGAGTCTACTTCTACAAGTAGACGTTGATGTCCGATTTGATCATTTGTTATATCGTCTGTGGAACAAGCAGATAGGACTAGAAGAATAATTAATATTCCAATCTTAATTTTCAATAATGTTCAGCTCCTACTTGAATATGTAAAGAGTGAAAAGCTTATTCTGCCAATAGAATGGGCTCTAATAGGTTGCTGCAATGGCTCTGTACGCTGTTCATTGTTAGTAGATGCGAAATAAGGAAAAACGACCCTTTTTGTGCATCCTCCATTAACTTGTGACAAACATGTGACAAGTATGAGGCAGAAATAAAAAAATCATAAAACGACTAAATAAACATATATGTTTAGAAAAGATTTTTTTGTATAATAGGTTTATAATGTCATATTGAGGGTACTTACCTTTGTGTTGAGTTTATTGCTTTTGTAAAGGATGAACATATCGCTGTAAATTGTATATACAAAAGTTTGACGACTTTGTATAATAGTACGTAATCAATAAAAATGACATTTTAAACATCTTAGTTCGTCATAGATCTCAAACTTGAAAGGAGAGGTCCGTTAAATGGTTACATTATTAACATCACCTAGTTGTACATCATGCCGTAAAGCAAAAGCGTGGCTAGAAGAACATAATATCCCATTCGAGGAACGAAATATTTTTGCATCTCCACTGTCTATTGAAGAGGTAAAAGAAGTGGTGAGAATGACTGAGGATGGTACCGATGAAATTATTTCAACACGTTCGAAGGTTTTCCAAGAACTAAATGTTGAGTTAGAGTCGTTACCTTTACAAACGTTGTTCAAAATTATTAGTGAAAACCCTGGCTTACTTCGTCGTCCTATCATTTTTGATGAGAAACGTTTGCAAGTAGGGTATAATGACGCTGAAATTCGTCGTTTTCTCCCTCGTAAGGTTCGTACGTTTCAATTACAAGAGGCTCAGCGCCTAGTCAATTAATAAAAAACCCTTCTACTAAAACAAGTAGAAGGGTTTTGTTTTCTCTTGAATAGCCTCGAAGCAATGAGCGGAGCAATGTGCAGAGGCATTGCATCCATTTCTTTTCTTTGAACACGTTCTTAAAAGGATTTTCAACTGTGTGCCTAAGCAATACTTATGCAGAACAGAAAGGAAATTCTTCAATTATTATGGAAAGAGCGAACTGGGTAGGGCGTTGAATATAAACTAAGCGCTCTGCCCGATTTCTTAGTTAGACCTAATTCGATAAGCTCCTGCTAAGAGCACTGCTACAATAACGAAAAGTTGAAAGCCCATAGTGAAGATAGGATGTTGAATGAACAGTGGGCTGAGCATTTCTTCATGGGTAATCATTCGACTGGCAGTAAAAGCAAGGATCCCTGCACCTAAGTAAATAATAATAGGGAAGCGATCAAACGCCTTTAAAATCAACGTGCTCCCCCAAATGATGATCGGTACAGAAATGAGTAAACCGATTAAAACAAGGGTGTGATTTCCATGAGCCGCTCCTGCAACGGCAATGACATTATCAAATCCCATGACGAGATCAGCAAGTATTATTGCCTTTATGGCACTCCAAAGGTTTGTTCCCCCTTCAACTTTATGGTCCTCTGCTTGATCTGATAACAAACTATAAGCAATGTAAACGAGTAATGCGCCACCTATAGCAAGAAGGAACGGAATCTCAAGTAAATTGACTGCAACAACAGTAAGAGACATTCGCATGAAGAGAGCCAAACATATACCTAGAATAATAGCTCGATTCCTAATTTCTTTTGGCAGGTTTCGACAAGCAAGAGCGACTACAATCGCATTGTCTCCACCTAAAATGATGTCAATTCCTATAATTGCAAGGAGAGAGAGGAGAAAATCAGTATCCATATTTCGCATCATCCTTCGGCGTAAGCACGTTATTTGTTTCATAATGGTCAAAGGTTACTCATACATTGATCATAGAGATTAAGTAGGAAGCTTGTCTGACCCTCTACTAAGAACATATATGGATTTAAGGAACAAAATATGATGAAAAAATTTATAGGCATAAGTTTGCTTACACCTGTTATAATGGATGGTAATACTGATTTTTTGAAAATATACGAAATTCTAGTTTAAAAATTTCCAATTTCAATCGATATATCATAAAATAGTAGTAAGCAAATTATTCTCTGTGAGATTATATTGATTTACTGAAGGGAATTTGTTTACTTGTATTGAAGTAATTTGGGTATTATCATTAAGATGTGCAAATTGTTACATTGACTAAGTATTTGAAGGGGGTTTAATAGCAAGTTCCTCATCAAGATTAAGTCTAGTGAACATTACTCGATTAGGAGGGAGAGCGAACATGGATATTGAACGCGTCAATGATACGACCATTAAATTTTTTATAACTTATACAGATATTGAGGATAGAGGCTTTGACCGAGATGAAATTTGGTACAATCGTGAGCGTGGAGAAGAGCTCTTCTTCGAAATGATGAATGAAGCAAACGATAGAGATGATGAATTTGAGTTGGATGGACCATTATGGATTCAGGTTCATGCATTAGATAAAGGGTTAGAAATTGTTGTTACAAGAGGGCAAGTTTCTGATGGAAGTGTAAAACTGGAAATTCCAGTTACCGATAAAGAAACAGGTGAAGCAAATCTTGTGGATTTAATGTCTGGAAATGAAGATGATGAGTTAGACAATTCAAATGATCATCTTGAGATTGTCATTGGGTTCAGAGATTTTGAAGATGTCATCTCACTAAGTCATAATTTCTTTATTGATGATTTATACAATGAGCTTTATCATTTTGAAGGTACGTATTATTTACATGTTCTATTTAATGATGAGCGCTACAATGAAGATGAGCAGGATGACATGTTAAGTCAAATGCTTGAATATGGATATGAATCTGACCTTTCTATTTACCGAGTGAAGGAATATGGAAAAGAGATTGTCAAAGAAAATGCACTCCCTGTAATTAGAAAGTCATTTTCTTAATAATGCAATGATTTTGTTGTTTGAAACAATGTCAAACAAGGTATATATCTAATAGGGATATCTCTTAGAAATGATATATGCTGTAAAAAAGGGGGATCCTATGGGTCTCCCTCTTTTCTTGAGCTAAGAAAAAACTGGTTCTGAGTTTTTTTATGATTTCTAATAGGTGAAATTTCATTGAGCGGAGTGTCAGATGAAAAATCAATTAAATATACTCGTTTTTTTAGCTTCGCTGCTAGCGGTGCTTTATATGACAAGGATCTATTGGGAAGGTTGGGTTGTCGGAGCTCTAAGTGTTGCTTTTTCATTATCTGTTGTTTTCATAGCTGTCGTTATCTTTTTTGAAAATCGACATCCAACCAAAACCCTTACTTGGTTATTAGTATTGGCTGCTTTTCCTTTAGTAGGCTTCTTCTTTTATTTATTATTTGGTCAAAACCACCGTAAAAATCGCTCTTTTTCCCTCAAGGCGATTCAGGATGAACAAGCTTTTCACAAGATTGAAGGTCAGAAGCAAATAAATGAAGATCAAATTAAAAAGATGGGTGGGCATCAACAGTTACTCTTTCGTCTAGCGCATAGGTTAGGAAATAACCCTGTTTCCTTTTCAACAGAAACAAAAGTACTTACAGATGGAAAGGAAACGTTTGCTCATATTTTACAAGCACTTAAGCAAGCTGATCATCATATTCATCTAGAGTATTATATTGTTCGCGATGATGAGATTGGTCATGAATTAAAGGAGATATTAATTGCTAAGGCCAAGGCTGGAGTAGAAGTTCGGTTTCTATATGATGCGGTGGGAAGTTGGCAACTTTCCAAAGCGTATATTCATGAGTTGCGAGAGGGTGGAGTTGAAATTACTGGATTTTCTCCTGTTAAGTTACCCTTTTTAAATCATAAAATTAACTTTCGTAATCACCGTAAAATCATTGTTATTGATGGTATTATTGGCTTTGTAGGAGGTCTTAACATAGGCGATGAATATTTAGGAAGGCATTCCTATTTTGGCTACTGGAGGGATACGCATTTATTTGTCAGAGGAGAAGCTGTGCGGACATTGCAGTTAATCTTTTTACAAGATTGGCATTATCAAACGGGGGAAACGATTTTAAATCCTACTTATTTATCTCCTGCCCTGACATCAGTGCATGCAGATGGTGGTGTCCAAATGATTGCAAGTGGACCTGATACTCGTTGGGAAATTAATAAAAAGCTGTTTTTTTCTATGATTACATCTGCCAAGAAAACAATTTGGATTGCAAGTCCATACTTTATCCCAGATGATGATATATTAAGCGCTTTAAAGATTGCTGCGTTAAGTGGAATTGATGTAAGAATTCTCGTGCCAAATCGTCCAGACAAACGAATCGTTTTTCATGCCTCGCGCTCTTACTTTCCAGAGTTACTTGAGGCAGGAGTGAAGATTTATGAGTATAACCAAGGATTTTTACATAGTAAACTTATTATTGTTGATCATGAAATTGCTTCTATAGGAACGTCGAATATGGATATGAGAAGCTTTCACTTAAACTTTGAAGTAAACGCATACCTATACCGTACAAAAAGTGTGACAAAGCTTGTGAGTGATTTTGTTTATGATCTGGAGCATTCAAATCAATTAAGCTATCAATTATTTAGAAACAGATCTATTTTCTATCGTATTATTGAATCAACGTCAAGATTATTATCACCGCTCTTATAGAGAGGGTTACACCCTCGAGGCTACTACCAAAGGTGAAAACCTACCTTTGGTAGTAGCCTCGAATATCCTCTTTCTTTTTTTGTTTTTTTACAGGAATTTGTAAATAAAAGGCGAAACAAAATAAGGAGCAATAAATGAAATGGAGGTAGATATATGTTTAACGCTAAGCTAGGAGATGGTACCATTATCTCAATGACGGACAAGTGGCATATTAATGAGTTAAGGGAATTACGAGAAAAACGAACTTTCTACTGTCCTGCTTGTAAGTCACAAGTTCAACTGAAGTTAGGTGAATCAAAGTTATGGCATTTTGCTCATCGGTCCAATGCAGCTTGTGATAAACTTATAGAAAATGAGACGTTGTATCACTTACTTGGAAAAAAGCAGCTTTTTGAATGGTTAACAGCAAAGAAAATCGAAGTAGCCATGGAAATGTACTTACCTCTAATCAGACAAAGACCAGATATTCTATTCCGCTATAATCATACAATCTATGCCTTGGAATTCCAATGTTCCCCCATTCCATCCTCAGTCATAGAAGAACGTTCTAAAGGATACTTGCAGTTAGGGATGATTCCGTTGTGGATTCTTGGTGGAAACCGGATGAAACGGAAGGGCCCCCATTCTTTTCAAGTCGCATCATTTGAATGGTTTGCAACTCGTAAGACGGATCAACATCAGCATTTGCTTACGTATTACTGTCCTGAGAGATCTCATTTTGGAATTCTTCAACAGATTACCCCTTCTTCGTCAACAAAGATTTTAGCCTCTTATAAAGAAAAGCCAATTCGAACCACATCACTTGAAACGATTCTTACTCCAACAATTGAGTTAAACAGCACACTCTTTGATCAATGGCTCATTGTCAAAAAACATTGGCGCTACTATCATCCAAATCCGTACCCAACGAGAACAGAAAAGAGAATTCAAACAATTCTCTATAGACATCGCATCCCACCTAGCCTTTTTCCAATTGAAGCAGGCTGGCCCTCGTATAATCATTATCTTATTACGAGTTCTCCTTGTTACTGGCAAACTTTTCTTTTGTTAGAATGTCTTCAATACCAACCTCTCAATCAACCATTTTCCTTGCGAATTGCAACTCAATGCTTACAGCAACATATTGAAAAAGGTTTTTTTCTTCCAAGGCGCTTAACCGGTGATGAAAATTGGACTCATGCTGTAATGGGCTATCTTTATATGCTTGTACAGATTGGATATTTGGAGCAAGTGAACACAGAACACGAATGTTACAGAAGGATAAAAGAACTAACCATTCCTACTACGGTAGAAGAGGCAGTCTCTTTTGATCGGGCATTGTTGAAACGTTTAATAGGTCACATCACGAATGATAGGAATCTCGGACCGAATAAAGGAATAAGTGTAGAAAAGACGAATATATAGAGTGTGGAATGAATTTGGAGGTGTAAAGCTTTTGTCAAAAACATTGCAAAAACGCGTAGAAGTACCTGTTGAACGAACATGGGATTTAGAAGATATTTATTCAACCGATGAAGATTGGGAAAAAGAATTTAAAGAGATTCAAATAATGCTTCCTTATTTAGAGGCTTGTAAAGGCACATTAGCTGACTCCGCAGATACGTTATTTGTAGCTCTTGAAAAACAAAATCAAATCACTGAAATGCTTGAACGTTTGTATACGTATGCTCATATGCGATATGACCAAGATACAACGAATTCGTATTACCAGGGCTTAAATGATCGTGCAGCAAGTCTTGCTTCTCAAGTCGGACAAGTTGCATCATTTATTGTTCCTGAACTGCTAATGATCGACGAATCAAAGATTGAACGGTTTAGTAGTGAACATGATGGCTTGAAATTGTACAAGCAAATGTTTGCTGAGTTAAATGAGCAACGTGCTCATGTGCTATCTGAAAAAGAAGAAGCGATTTTGGCACAGGCAAGTGAAGTGACAAGTACTCCGAGTAATACGTTTGGAATGTTAAATAATGCTGATTTGAAATTTCCTGCGATCAAGGATGAAGATGGCGAAGAAATAGAGGTTACTCACGGGCGTTATATGCGCTTTTTAGAAAGTAGTGATCGTAGAGTACGTGAAGAGGCATTTAAAGCTGTTTATAGTACGTATGATAAATATAAAAATACATTTGCTTCAACATTAAGCGGGCAAGTGAAAAGTGATTTGTTTTATGCAAATGTCAGAAAATATAAATCAGCTAGGCAAGCTGCTTTAAGTGAAAATCATATTCCGGAAGTGGTTTATGATCAACTGGTTGAAACAGTTAATAACCGTCTAGAGCTCCTGCATCGTTACGTGAGGATACGTAAAAAAGTTTTAGGTGTAGATGAACTGCATATGTATGATCTTTATACACCACTTGTGAAAGATGTAAAGATGGAAATTCCTTACGAAAAGGCACAAGACCTTGTACTTAAAGGAGTTTCTCCGCTTGGTGAAGAGTATGGGTCCATTTTAAAAGAAGGCTTTGAAAAACGTTGGGTTGATGTTGAAGAGAACGTTGGAAAACGTAGTGGTGCTTATTCCTCCGGTGCTTACGGGACTATGCCTTATATTTTAATGAATTGGCAAGATAATGTGAATAATCTTTTCACACTTGCTCATGAATTCGGTCATAGCTTGCATAGCTATTACACACGTAAGCATCAGCCTTATTTATATGGCGATTATACTATCTTTATAGCTGAGGTCGCATCAACAGTTAATGAGGCGTTGCTCAATGATTACATGGTCAAGCGTACAGATGATCCTAAGGAAAAGCTCTATCTTTTAAATCATTTCTTAGAAGGTTTTAGAGGGACGGTTTTCCGTCAAACAATGTTTGCTGAATTCGAACAACTGATTCATGAGAAATCAGCTAGCGGCGAGGCTCTAACACCAGAGCTATTAACGAAAACATATTACGATTTAAACGTGAAATACTTTGGTGAAGACCTTGTTATTGATGAGGAAATTGGGTTAGAGTGGGCTCGGATTCCGCACTTCTACTACAATTTCTATGTCTTTCAATATGCAACAGGTTATAGTGCCGCCGCGGCCCTATCAAAGCAAGTGCTTGAAGAAGGAGAGCCTGCTGTTACACGCTATTTGGATTTCTTGAAAGCTGGAAGTTCTGATTATCCAATAGAAGTATTGAAGAGGGCAGGGGTCGATATGACATCGTCAGAGCCTATTGAACAAGCGCTAGATGTTTTTGAAAAGACATTATCAGAAATGGAAGAGTTGCTTGAATAGTAATACGTAAAAGAGGGTGATTTCCCTTCCTTGCAATTTTAGCCTGCTATGAGTAAATACTTATAGCAGGCTTTAAGTATGAGGTTGGACTTCTAGGTTTTGATCTTCAATGAATACCCTAATTTGCATTAGTGAAAACCTTTAAAGCGTTTTTGACTGGAGAGGGGAGACAAGGTAAATACGAGAGCACCAAGTAAAAGAGGTGTCGAGATCCAAAGGGGAAACAATCGCATTAATGATAAGAAAAACAAGAAATAGCTAATGAATACGAAAAGTAGGCCAATAATTATTTTTATTCGAGTCAATCTAAGCCCTCCTAACAAACCATTCTATCTTATTTTATGATAATTAGTGCAAGCTTAGAAGGAAAAAAAGTCAAAAAAGCTGTTGAATCGTTTTCAACAGCCATAGAATGGAGAACATTCCTTTTAGTTATTTATATAGCGCCAAAATACACCGTATTTCACAGGGACAGCTTCAACTTTTTGTTGGAGGACGAGTGCTTTTAATTGCTTTTCAGCTTCTTCCTCTGTCATATTGAAAACGACAGAAACCTCAATCGTTGCTACGAATTCATATTGAGCTAAAAATGCTTCTAGTGTAAGAGAGGTTGAAGGTTCAGGCTTAAATCCAAGCATTTCCTCAATGATTTGTACATAAACTTTGTAAGGGTAATTTCCTGTTACTTTTATTCCATCATCTTCAACATTGGCATTAAAAAATACAAAAGTCGGTACGATATCAACGCCCATTTCATTTGTTGTTTTTATATCATGTTGGAGTGCTTTAGTGGCTGTTTTAGATGATAGATCATTTTTAAATTCAATAGGATCTAACCCAGCTTTTTCTGCGCAGTGTATTAATACACTTTCCTCTGTAATATTTTGCTTGTTTAGAAAGAGTGCCTCCCGCATTTTTCGTAAGAAACGTACCCCAGCTTGAGGACCTTGTAATTCAGCTGCCTTTATGGCAATCGAAGCCAAGTATGGAGATTGCCATTTATATTCTAACCAAACATCTCCATCACACGACATGCCCGTTTTTGAAGCAATTTCTTCCCAAATCGAAGCAAGTGCTTGTTTTTTTGAAATAAGGCCCTTTTTTGTATGTTTACAGACATTCCATGCCTGTAAACGTCCGGCAACTAGAGTGCGGATTCGGAAATAATTACCATATTCAATCTGAAGTCTTTTTAACATTGGTTCAAAGGCCCAGCAATCAGCACATAAAGGATCAATAAATGTGTATAATTCGATTGGTTTATGGCGCTTTATTGAGTATTGTTGTTCAGGATCTAGACCACAAACGCCAAGTTGATTGTCACATGTTGAAGGAGTATCTTTTTGGTTCAATGGTCATTCTCCTTTCTACGATGAATGATTCACCATATGGTGAGCAGTCATCGTTAAACGTTCAATCATATACTCTCGGATCAGGCCCTTTAGCCCAACTTCGTCCATTGCGCTTTCCATACAACTAAGCCATGCTTGGGCATGTTTAGGGGTAATAGTAAAAGGCATATGACGGGCTCTTAACATTGGATGCCCGTGTTCTTCTGTATAAAGTGAAGGACCACCGAGAAATTGAGTTAGAAATTGCTTTTGTTTTCTTGCTGTTTCCGTTAGGTCATCCGGAAACAATGGAGCGAGTTCAGGGTGGTCAGACACTTTCTGGTAGAATGTATCAACTAATAATGATAAGACATCTTCACCTATTGCTTCATAAGGTGTTTGACTAGAATTTTCCATAGTGAAATCTCCTCTATATTAAAGCTAAATGAGTAAAACTCTCCTCATATTGTAGCAACATGAGACATGAACGGCAAATTTGATGATCTTTATATAAAAAGCTAACAAGTTCGTTAGCTTTTTATGTTTGATTATGGAGGGTCAAGGTATTTTTGAAGTGATTTTTTTGGAGTTAATAGTAAAAAAGTATTCCTCCTAGTAACAGCTTCTTATATTTTTACTATGATAGAAAACGTGTCTTTAAGACAGGCATTGGTTGTTATTTTGTTATACCTTTAGACTGTTTTTTCGAGTGAAGAAGCGACGAACTTTATTTTCTGTCGGAATGAAATCTACTTGATATGTAGTTAATAAGTTCTTCAATGTAGTAGTGGCGTGTTCTTCCGATTTTCCTTCAAATTCAATTTCATAATCAATTTGGTCGAAGTAGCTACTTTGATCAAAACAAAGGTTGCCTTCTTCATATTGTATTTCAATTCGCTTTGTTGATAATGTCCCTACAAATTTCAATTCGTTTATTGGAATATTGAGCATATCAAGTTGTGTTTTTACTTCACCCGAAGGTAATATTCCTTCTTCTTTTGCTTGAAGCCAGTCAGCCTCACTTATGGTTTGATGCGTTTCAAGTTTGCCGACCTTATGAGGTTGTTTCAGTGTTAATGTATAAGTTTCTGCCCTCTCACGAACACGTAGACCAGAGCCTGTTTCTTTCAATGAGAAGCTAGGTGTCTCAAGGTAATGATTATGTTGGACAATTGCATCTTCTTCTGTTAATCCAAATCCACTTAATAATTTAGAATAGGATTGCTTCGTTAGCATTGATTTTACTTCAATTTCAACTTCTTGTGCCATTTGTGACCACCCTTTTTAGAAAATTGACAAATCCTTATGTTTTTAAAGTAGAATTCCTTTTCATTATAGCAGGTTGCCACTACAATAGGCATTGATACGTAATTACATATGAACTATGTTAGAATAAAATGGTATCTTTGTAAGAACGCGATTGAATAGTTGGAGGGACATTATGAAGAAACTAACTGTAAATACAATTAAAAGTGAAAATGAATGTTTCAATGCTTACCTACAAGAAAAGATGGATGTCAAGTTAGCTAAGTCGTTACAAGCAAGTAATCGTATGCTTGTGGATTCTGACGGACTTGCTTTTGTTTACATTCTTGAAGATGATTCAGCATTTTATTATGTTAGCTTTCCACAAGAGACATGGTCTATGTTAAAAGACATTTACGATCAAGAAGCTACACTTATGCTCATCCCAGCCGATGACGTCCAAATTGAATTAACATCATTACAAGAGGAACTTGCTTTTCTAACAGGAAATATAGAAGGGAATAGCAACTACGGAGAAGAAATGGAAAGAGCTGTACAGGAGATCTTTAGCTAACGTACAATAGGATACATTTTTTCTTTAGATAAGACGGACGGTGATTACATGAGTAACTGGAACATTTTCTTAACACCTTACCGGCAAGCTGTCGAGGAGTTGAAAATTAAGCTGAAAGGAATACGAGAACAATATCAGCAATCATCAAAACATACTCCTATTGAGTTCGTTACGGGAAGGGTCAAACCGATATCGAGCATAATAGATAAGGCAAAACGAAAAAATATTCCTCTTGATCAGTTGGAGGAAGAGATGCAAGATCTAGCTGGTGTTCGAATAGTGACGCAATTTGTTGAAGATATTGAAACAGTTATATCACTTATTCGTACAAGAAAAGATTTTGAAATCATTGAGGAAAGAGATTACATAATTGAAAAAAAGCCAAGTGGCTATCGTTCTTATCACATTGTACTCCGCTATCCGGTTCAAACGATTGAGGGAGAGAAAAAAATCTTAGTGGAATTACAAATTCGAACGTTAGCGATGAACTTCTGGGCAACGATTGAACATTCATTAAATTACAAGTATAGCGGTGAAATTCCAGAGGATATTAAGATGAGATTGCAACGAGCTGCAGAAGCTGCATTTTTGCTAGATGAAGAAATGTCAATTATTCGTGATGAAGTAAGAGAAGCACAAGAAATTATTACGAAAAAGCAAGAACAAGGAAGAAAGCTTTAGAAGAGGAGGAAGTCCAATGAAGTTTACCGTAACATCTCGGGGTGATGATGTGTCGAATACCTTACAGCAACGGATCAAGCGTTATTTGCTAGATTTTGGTTTAACGCATGATGATACAGAGCCTGAAATGGTTGTGACTGTTGGTGGCGATGGAACATTATTACAAGCTTTTCATGATTATTGCGATCGGCTTGAGGATACGGCATTTGTAGGTATACATACTGGGCACCTAGGATTTTATGCTGATTGGGTTCCTGATGAAGTGGAGAAATTGGTGATTCACGTTGCAAAGACACCTTATCAAATCGTAGAATATCCACTTCTTGAAGTGGTGATAAGGCAAGAAGGAGTTGCTAATTCTGAACGACATCTTGCTTTAAATGAGTGTACAATCAAAAGTATAGGTGGTTCACTTGTCAGTCAAGTAGACATAAAAGGAGAACCATTTGAGGTTTTCCGTGGGGATGGATTGTGTATTTCTACTCCTTCTGGTAGCACTGCGTATAATAAAGCTTTAGGTGGAGCAATCTTACATCCGTCCTTGTCTTCTATTCAAATTGCAGAAATGGCTTCTATTAATAATCGAGTTTATCGAACAGTCGGATCACCCCTGGTTTTGCCACAGCACCATACGTGTTTACTTAAGCCTTTAAATGATGTAGATATTCAAGTTACGGTTGATCATTATACACTAGAACATAGACGAGTAAAGTCAATACAATGTCGTGTAGCTGAAGAGAAGATTCGTTTTGCTAGGTTTCGTCCATTCCCATTTTGGAAAAGAGTGAAGGAGTCTTTCATTCGTGAGTAAGTATCTTGCAACGCTTAAGTGGCAGGTTGACGGTAATTGGAATAATCAGTTGCTTCGGCTTTTTTTACGTGACTATTGCCAAATTTCCAAACGAGCCTTAGCTGATATTAAGTTTAACGGTGGGTTACTATTACAAAATGGAAAAGAGGTTACGGTACGTACTTTGCTTAAAGAAGGAGATGACATTACTGTTTGTCTCCCGCAGGAAAAAGTAAGTGAGTCATTAGAACCAGAAAATTTAAACCTTGATATTGTATATGAGGATGAACATTTGCTTGTTATAAATAAAGTTGCAGGAGTGCCGACGATTCCATCACGTGAACACCCAGTGCACACTCTAGCAAATGCAGTGTTAGGTTATTATGTAAAAAAATCGATCTTTGCTACATTCCACGCAGTTAACCGTTTAGATAAAGATACGTCTGGTCTATTACTTGTTGCGAAACATCGACTAGCTCATGATCGACTTTCAAAATTACAACAAGAAGGACGAGTGAGTCGATATTACACAGCTATTTTAATGGGACAATGGAAGGAAGAAAAAGGAACAATCGATGCTCCTATTGGTCGAATGTCAAATAGCATTATCACTCGGGAAGTGAGAGAGGATGGCAAGCGGGCAATCACGCATTATGTCGTTCGGTTAAGCTCAGATAATCTGACTGTTGTCGATATTAAATTGGAAACAGGGCGTACGCATCAAATACGAGTTCATTTCTCTTACATGGGGCATCCATTACTAGGAGATGAATTATATGGTGGGACACGTGGCGCAATGAAGCGTCAGGCGCTTCATTGCGGTCATATTCAGTTTCAACATCCTTTTACACATAGGACGATTAATGTGAAGAAAACACTACCAGAAGATATGCAAAATGTTTTGAAAGAAACGGAGAGTTAGAATATATTAACGAGAGAGTCTGACCTCAAGTAAACACGATAACCGCTTAGATGGCTTATTAAAGTGTGTTAACTAGTCGAGGTTCAGACTTTTTTGCCTGTGGTCCACATGCAGTTAAAACAGCAAGTAATACTACAAAGATTATGTATTGTTTCATGACTTCACTTTATTCATCAAAAGATCTGAACTTTTCAATTACATATGGTTGAGAAGAGGGAACTTGAACCGTGTTCATTTCTGGATATTGTAGCGCAGTTAGCGCACCACCAAACACACAACCTGTGTCAATATTAACAGAATGATTCACAAAACGAGGTTTTTTTACTGGAGTATGCCCATAAATGATCCATACACTTCCTTCGTGTTTTTTTGCCCAATCTAGGCGTACAGGAGTCCCGTCTGGATTCGTCTCACCCGTAATATCACCATATAGGACAAATGATTTCACGCGCTTATTCGTTATTCCTATTAAATCAGGACGTATCCCAGCGTGAGCTATGACAAGCTTTTTATCATCAAGAACATGGTAGAGGGGTGAACGGTCGACTAATGACATGAATTGGTTGCGAATGCTTTTGTACTCATTTTTCGATAAAGAGGTTAATTCTTCCACTGTTGTTTCTAACCCATGTGTAATTTGAACGTTTCGTCCTAAAAAATAACGATAAAGTTTATCACAATGATTCCCCGGACAGTAATATGCAAGATCTTCCTCAATGAGTGTGGAGACGACTTTTATCACATCTACTGATTGAGGACCTCGATCGGTTAAATCTCCAACAAAAGCTAATTTCCTTCCTTCGGGATGTTGATAATACCCATTTTTTTGTTCATATCCTAGTTTTATGAAAAGAGAAATGAGTTCTTTGTAGCATCCATGAATATCACCAATAATATCTATTTTCATACATGTGTCTCCTCTTTCTTCTGTTTAATTTGATGGTTCAAATAATAGCTTATCCAATGATGAAAATGCAATTACATCTGTTAAAAATTCATACTGACGTCTAACAATCATAGAATTCAAAGTGAAAAGGTTTTCAAGGATGTTTAACATTGACATTCATACTACACGTTCTTTACTATTGATAGGATCAATTAAATGAGTCCTTAAAAAAGGGTGTTGCAGTGGAAGGTATAAAAATAAGGGAGTGAAAATTCAATGTTGCCACAACCTGTTACGAACCCTGTTCTTATTTTTGCCATGGCTATGGTTGTTTTCTTAGTGGCTCCATTGATTATGGCAAAACTGAGAATACCAGGGATTATTGGTTTTATTTTTGCTGGTGTCGTTATTGGTCCCAATGGTTTGGGTTTGCTAGATAGGGATCCAACAATTGTCTTACTTGGAACAGTCGGACTTCTATATATTATATTTATTGCAGGTCTAGAAATTGATTTAGAAGGGTTTAAGAAGTACCGGAACAGAAGTTTGATGTTTGGAACACTTTCCTTTATTATTCCTTTTGTTTTAGGGACGATCGGAGCTTACTATTTAGGCTACTCGATTGCAGGTGCCATTTTACTCGGCTCATTACTAGGGTCACATACATTATTAGCTTATCCAATTGCAAGTAGACTCGGGATATCCAAAAATAAAGCGGTGACAACTTCTGTTGGTGGAACCATTATGACCGATACACTTGCTTTACTCGTATTAGCAGTTGTAGCTGGCTCTACTCAAGGTGAACTAACAGCGAATTTTTGGTTTATTTTAGTCGTTTCTCTTATTGTATATGTGGCAGGAGTCTTTATTATTGTTCCGATCGCAGCAAAATTTTTCTTTCGAACATTGAGTAGTGAAGGGACGTTAGAATATATTTTTGTCATGGCGGTTCTTTTTGTTTCTGCTTATTTTGCCACGGTTGCAGGTTTAGAACCAATTATCGGAGCGTTTTTAGCAGGACTCGCTTTAAATCGATTTATATTTGAACAAAGCCCGTTGATGAACCGAATTAAATTCATTGGGAACTCATTGTTTATCCCGTTTTTCTTGTTGTCTGTTGGGATGTTAATGGATCTCAGTATTTTGATTTCAGACCCATCAGCTTGGAAAAAGGCGACATTGGTTGTTGCATTAGTTGTCATTGGGAAGTATTTAGCGACTTGGATAACAGGGAAATTCTATCGCTACTCAGGAGAAGAAGTTAAATTAATGTTTGGGTTAACGATTCCTCAAGCTGCGGCAACACTTGCTGCTACTCTTGTTGGGTTTGATCTTGGATTGTTTGATCAGGCAACTGTAAATGCAATTATTGTCATGATTTTAGCTACTTGTATGATTGGCCCTTATACAGTTGAGAAATTTGCGAGAATCATTGCGATGAAAGAAGAGCAAAAACCATATGAACCGTCTTTGGCACCTGAGAGAGTCATTGTTCCGATCGCCAATCCACATACGATGGAATCGTTAATGGATTTATCATTTATTATTAGAGGTCAATCTCCGGAACCTCTCTATACACTATCCGTTGCCCAAGGAGGAAGAGAAGATTCCTCTGCTAAAATAGTGGAAGCAGAAAAAATTCTTGGGCACGCGGTAACGTATGCTGCAGGCGCTGAAGTTCCAATCCAAATGCTCACTCGCGTTGATACGAATATTACATCTGGGATGATTAGAGCGATGGAAGAGTCGCGGATTACAACAGCTGTTATTGGATGGAACGGGAAGCTATCTACGCCACAAAAAATATTTGGTGGCGTGTTAGATCAAATGCTTGAGCGTACGACACAAATGGTCTTAGTTTCAAAGCTTGGTCATCCTTTGAATACAACAAAACGGATTGTCATCATCATCCCATCTGGTTTTGATCATAAGGCAGGTTATTATCAATCTGTTCAAATAGCAAAAAAAATGGCGAATCAATTAGGGGCCTCCATTTCTTGTTTTGTCGTGAAAGATAATATAAAAAGTTATGAAAAAAGTTTTAATGAAATCAAGCCGGATGTAAAAGTGACCATAATAAGCCTTGATTCTTGGAATGTATGGCATAACAAGTACAAACCACTTCTTCGAGCAGATGATGTCGTTCTCGTTTTTAGTGCGAGAAGGGGGACGATTGCATGGCACCCGCAGCTAGAACGATTGCCGCGAGTATTAGCTCATTCAGGTCCGGAAAGCTTTATTATGGTATATCCTCCAGAAACAGAACAAGTTGATTTACGAGGCACAAGAGGAACTGCGTTGCCAAAAACATTCTTATCAAATAGTTCGTATGAAGAATAAAGTGAGAGGGAACCGAAAAGGGTCCAAAACCGGAAGCCACTGAAAAGGTGATAACCGATGGCTACTGAAAAAGTCCATCGAGGAAGCGGCAATGGCTCCGCACGTTGCGCGCTTGCTATGAGAACCCCACTCATAGCAAGCTTTAAAACAAAGCAACGGCTGCGCTCATTGCTTAAATGCCACTGAAAAAGTTAAAAAGCAACCTTTTTCAGTGGCCTCAAAAGTCGACCTTTTTCAATGCCTCGATAACCGACCTTTTTCGGTTCCCTCTTGTATGAATTTTTCTGGATTAGGGGAGACTGATTGGAAAAATGGTAGGAGTGAGTGATGAATGTTAGTGGATGTTATGGTTATTTGCCCTAATTGTCAGGATCAGAAGCCTATATCGAACTTATTAACAGCTCAATCAAATCAAAATATGATTTATAAATGTGAAGCTTGCCGTTATGAAAAGAAGAATATTCAGACAAAAAAGGGTTAAGAGGAAGTTTTGTTGAAACTATCTATCGATAAACTTGTGTGCTATAATTATTAGTACTTGGTATTAATAACTACTAGTAACTACTAGTAACGGAGGGGAAAACATGATTCAACTTTCTTTAGAGAATCGTACATACGTAGTAATGGGTGTTGCTAACAAACGTAGTATTGCTTGGGGAATCGCTCAGTCATTAGCAAATGCGGGTGCAAGATTAATTTTTACATATGCAGGAGAAAGATTAGAGAAAAATGTCCGTCAACTTATGGAAACATTAGAGCGTAAAGACCATCTTATATTACCTTGTGATGTTACAAATGATGAGGAAATCGCAAAAACGTTTTCGTCTATTAAAGACGAAGTTGGAACGATTCACGGAATTGCTCATTGTATTGCTTTTGCTAATAAAGATGAGCTTGAGGGTGAGTATTTAAACACAACTCGTGAGGGCTTTCTTCTTGCTCATAACATTAGTGCTTATTCTCTTACTGCTGTCGCAAAAGAAGCTCGTCCACTTATGACAGAGGGCGGTAGTATTGTGACTCTTACATATCTTGGTGGAGAGAGAGTTATCCGCAATTATAATGTAATGGGTGTAGCAAAGGCGTCTTTAGATGCAAGTGTAAAGTATTTAGCAAATGATTTAGGAAAAGAAAATATTCGAGTCAATGCGATTTCTGCAGGACCAATTCGTACATTAGCTGCTAAGGGAATTGGTGGATTTAACGATGTCCTGAAGGAAATTGAAGAGCGTGCTCCCCTTCGTCGAACAACAACACAAGAAGAAGTCGGAGATACGGCTTTGTTCTTAATGAGTGACCTTTCGCGTGGAATGACTGGTGAAATCCTTCATGTAGATAGTGGATACAATATCTTGTCTTTGTCGTAGTACTTTTACAGAAAGACTTTTTCTTGCTTTTACAAAAAAATAGCCTTCTGATTAAAATCAGAAGGCTATTTTTCTATTTAAGGAATGAAACGAGGTATGCTTAGAATATTTTCATGTCATCATATGGTTAATATCGTTGCTGTGAGCTACCAAAAGCCTGCCCGAATATCCATGGGAAAAACCCGCCACCGCCGCCAGGGTAACCGCCACCGTAATAAGGTGGTCTTGGTCTTGGCCTTGGGGGTCTACCTGGTCGAGGTGGAATTGGCCCATAGTAAGGAGCGATTCCGACTAAGTCACTATTATGGACTTGGATATATTGCGGTTGATAAAATGGTGCTCGATAAATGAACATTGAGACCATACCCGTACGACGATTGTAGTCAGTTATATATGCAGTGACCTCACCGTAATTGGGTATGGATGTTGTAACCCATTGATTTACATATTGAGATACGACAACAGGTGGTAGGTATTGAACAGATGGTTGTTGCGGACCATACATTGAAAGTTCCTCCTTTTCGCTCTGTAGATTTCTCTTTATCATATGGGGATTATGAGAGTAGGTGAATGTCCATTTTTAAGAAAAGTATTGTACAAACGTAGGAGATAGATGAAGGAGAATGTGTAAAAGGATGACTTGAAATAAGCCACCCTCCTTCACTATGATAGGTTATGAAGCTTGAAAGCAAGCCAAGGTTTTAAATTGACAGGTTCAAAATGATAAATGGTTTGTTTTCGAATAGGGTGTTTCGTATAAAAAAGAGTCGTTGCATGTCCAGAAGGAATGGTTGAACTCAGATCACAAATAGTATGATCTGTGATGTCTTCAAATCTAGTTGCTGGATCAAGAGTGTGTCTCTTTTCGTGTAATAGGACTTTCAATGATTTGATGGTTTGGGGGACAGTCAAGTTACGGTTTGTTTCCATTTCTTCTGTTACGATTTGGAGCAAGTTCTCATAATGATTCATTGCATCTTCCAAGTTTTGAAGTGCTTCTTTCAATTTCTGACCGGATTGTTCCACTTTCTTCACCTCTTTACATAGACTAATTTGTTTGGAAGGTTACGTGCATCGTATCGGAGGCTGTTAAAAGGGGGAAACCCTTGAAGCCAACCGTTAATTTGAATCACCTTTTATACTTATGTGGCTTATCCACTTTTTATCATCTAATTTCTATTACAAGAGTAATTGTTTTCGATTAGTAGCAATCATGGAGATATCTAATTAGGATTAAAGAAGACCTGCCTAATTACATCATTGGCAGGTTTTCTTATAGTACGGGTTTAAGGTTTTAGAAGTAATTAATGGTAGTTTACTACTCTTCTCCCCACTCATCAAAAAATTGCTGAAGATAGTTCTCTAAAAATTGATGGCGGAGTTCGGCTCGCTTCTTTCCTTCATTTGTATTCATTAAGTCTTTTAGTTTCAGGAGCTTTTCATAAAAATGTCCAATTGCACTCGAGCGTCCATTTCTGTATTCCTCAATTGTTACATTTTCACGAACGGATAAGGACGGGTCGTGCATGAGATCACCTTTACTACCAGCATAAATAAAGGTTCTTGCAACTCCGATAGCCCCTATTGCATCTAGCCGATCAGCATCTTGAACTACTTGTGCTTCTAAGGTAGACACTGGGCCATTGTTGCCACCTTTAAAGGAAATGGTCGTAATAATTGTAATAACATGTTTTCGCTGCTCCTCGGTTGTTCCAATTGAAATGAGCCAATCAGTCACATTCTTAAGGCCTTCTTCAACGCTTGTGACAACTTTATCGTCAATCAAATCATGTAGGAGGGATGCTAATGCCACAATTAGTTCGTCGGCACCTTCGATTGTAGCGATTTCTTTCGCTTGTTTTGTTACACGACGGATGTGGTACCAATCATGTCCTGTTTTTTCATTTTTAAGTTGGGCTTTCACCCATTTTTCCGTTTGTTCGATCATTTGATTTGCGTTCACTTATTTGCTTCTTTCCTCTCTTAGTTGGTTTGTGGCCATTCGTTGTACTTCTCTCACGAAGCGAGAGCGAAAAGCTTTTTTCCCACGCCTCGTAATCGGGACAGAGATTTTTAAATGGTTTTCGGCCCTTGTCATGGCTACATACATAAGACGACGTTCTTCTTCAAGTGGTTTATCATCCCCTTCACGCCAAGCGTCAAGTGCATAATCGTGAGGCAAACCACCTTCAACTGCACCTAGTACATAGACGTGTTTAAATTCAAGTCCTTTTGCGCGGTGAATCGTCATCAGTTGAGTGGTGTTATGATCATTTTTTTGATAGCGAATCTCATCATATTTAATGGTCATATGGTCAATGTAATCTATAAAGTCTTGTATAGAAGGATGAAGGTTTGCAGCGACTTTTAAATCGCGAACATCGTCTGAACCACGCTCCATTTTATTTCCTTCATTCCCTTGCTTTTTCACATATTCACTAAATCCCATTTCTTGTTCAATAAAAGTAATAGCTTCAACGGGCGTTTTTGTTTTTAACTGTTTGAACTTATTCGGCAACGTAGATAATTTTTTTGATTGAAAAGGCTGAAGGCCTTGAATGTGTGGCAGAGCTTCAACAAATGTACAATCTTGTGTGATGCTGGTTGCTTTCACTTCTTGGATAACTTGTTGTTTTAAAAACAATGCACCGAGCAGATCGGTTAACGCAGTCGCGTCATCTGGATTAAGTGCAAGTCGTAAATAAGAAAGGATTTTTCTTACTGATTTCCGCCGATAAAAAGATTCTCCATCCGCATCTAATTGAAAAGGGATGCTTGATGAAACGAATCGTTCAATCAGCGCTCTTGCTGAACTGTTTGTTCGAAATAAAACAGCAAAGTCAGCTGGTTTTGCACCTGCTTCAAGCTGTTTTTTTATATCGGTTACGATCATAGTTGCTTCCTCTTCTTCGTCAAAAGGATAAAAAAGAAGTGGAGCATCACTAGAAGAGGCTTGAGCATGCAATTGTTTTGAGTAACGTGTACGGTTCGTTGCAATCACATTATTTGCTGAGGCAACAATCTCATGCTTGGAGCGATAGTTCTCGTCTAAAACAACCATTTTTGTATCCTGAAACCGTTCCTTAAAGGTAAGGATATAGGATGGATCACTTCCTCTGAATGCATAGATGGATTGATCATCATCGCCAACTACACATAAATTCTTTGTACGTTCACTAAGCATTGTAATTAATTCGACTTGAACTTTGTTAATATCTTGAAACTCATCTACGGACACATAAGCAAATCGTTGTTGGTATCGTTTTAATAGTCTAGGATTGTTCGTTAATAGCTCATACAAACCGAGTAACATATCATCAAAGTCAAACAAATTCTTGGTAAGTCGCATCTGTTCATAGCGTTTATACAAATAAGCTACACGCTCTTCCCACTTATCTTTTGTCTCCACTTGGTCAGGTGCAAGGAGATGATTTTTCCACCAGCTAATTTGTGTCAATGCCTGGTCAAAGGCGAATTCTTTCTCGTCTATATCAATTTCTCGACCAGCTTCTTTAATCATCGCTTGCCTTTGCCATTCTTGCTTTAATAAATTGTTTGGTGCCCATTGTTCCGGTTCATGATGCATAAGCATTTTATAAAATATGCTATGGAAGGTGCCGATTACTAACTGATTAAGCACCGATTGATGAATTCCAGGATATGTGCGCATCCGCTCCTTCATTTCTTTGGCAGCTTTTGCTGTGAATGTAACAAGTATCATTTCTTTTGCGGAGTAATTTAGTTCGGTCAGCATATAAGCAGTTCTAGTCGTAAGAACGCGTGTTTTTCCACTTCCAGCCCCAGCTAAAATAAGAAGAGGACCTTCCGTTGATTGAACAGCTTTCCACTGATTGTCATCTAGGAAAATACCGTTTTTTGTTAAAGTATGCCTATATCCATTTTGGACTACATTAGTAGGAAGATGTCTTGGTGCAAAGGGTGGAATGGCTTTAACGAGTTCAGGTTCCTTCCAACTTTCACTCACTTGATTAGAGGAGGAAGTAATGGTTCTTTTCTTAGGCAATTGGAACCCTGCAATAGCTGATGGTGTAGGTTCATCATCTTGATTGGTTGTTTGTTGCATCTTTTTTTCCAAGAGTTGAGCTGTTTCCAGACATTCTTCGCTTGCTTGTAAATGAATGAATGTTGGGGGAGTGAGGATGCTTAGTTCCAGTCGTAGAGGCGAATGACAATGGATACAAGTGACCTCTTGTCGAATACTAGCCATATACAATTGTTGCCATTTCTCACGCTCACAGCTAGGAAGGTAAATAAGCTTGTCTTGGTGATAAGCCACTTGCATGATAGGTTCTCCTCTCGTCTATATATCTTGTCCTATCGTAGCAAATTTTGTCGTGTATGTGTGTCTCTTTTCGTAATAAAAAAAGGAAATAATAAAAGAAATCTCGAAAGGATGAAGTACAATGTTATCATTTTTTATTTTAGGTTTGGTTGTCACTATAAGTGCTCTAGCTTATTTTGTATATGGTTGGATGGAGTATGGTCAGTTTCTCTATGCGCCATTTATTGCCGCTATCGTTGGGATTAATTTTCTATTTATTAGTTTTGTGCAAGTAAGGCGGGAACGTGCAGAAAGAGAGGAGAGAAGGCGAACGTCATGAAGTGGGTTAAGATAACAGATCAATGTAGTTACTTTTCGGCTTCGGTAAATATTGGCTACATTGAATCAAACGGAAAAGGTTTATTGATTGATGCGGGTATTGATGATCAAGCAGCTAAAAAAGTACTGAAAACGCTAATGGAGGAAAATAAGCCAATTACTTCACTATTTCTAACTCATGCTCATTCTGATCATTTTGGAGGAGCGGCATTTTTACAAAAGAAAGTCCCTCATGTAAAAACATATGCTCCTTCTTTTGAAGAAGCTATTATGAGAAACCCGAGACTAGAACCAATATATTTGTTTCAAGGTAATGAACCCATTGCAAGCTTACGTAATAAATTTTTAGAAGGTCCTACAGTTGATATTGATGAGGTATGTGATGAAGGGAAAATGAATATTGGTGGCTTAGACGTAATGTTACATTCCTTTCCTGGACATAGTTATAATCAGTTGGGGCTAGAATATGATGACATTCTTTATGCTGCAGATAGTTATTTTAGTGTGGAGACCTTAATAAAGCATAGAATTCCATTTCAAGTGGATGCGTTATCTACCAAACAATCCCTTGAAAAACTACTTACTCTGCATGTGAAAGGAGCAGTCCCTGGCCACGGAGAATACGACGAACAGTTTCAAACTACAGTTGATGAAAATATACGTCTCCACGAAGAGATTTTGCAAGATATTGTTCACTGTCTTGAAAGCGAAGGTGGCACTATGTCACAAGATGATTTATTGCAGCGAATGTTTCAAAAGAAAAATATTAAATTGAATCAGCTTTCTGCGTATCTTTTGTACCGGACAGCAGTATTGGCATTCGTTAGTGAGTTAGTAAAAAAGGAAATACTTGAATTTTGCATAATTGATTATAAAATTTATCTTACACAAAAGTAACAAAGTAAGTTGGAAAATCAAGAAGATGGCTTTCGTTGTGTTCGAACATAAGGTGGGCGCTTATTGCTTTTCCCACGTACATCTTCAAGGTTTGATGTACAGCTTGGACATCTTGTCGCTTTGTAGGCGATGGATTGGCAACAATAAGGGCATACTTTCGTTTTCATATTTAAGAGAGGGTCTTCTTCTGGTCGTCTGATTCGATTGATTTGTCTAACAAATAAGAATAGGACAAATGCTACGATTAGAAAATGAACAGCGTGATTTAAGAACACCCCATAATTCAGCATCGGAATTCCTGCTTCTTGTGCCTCGACAAATGTATCAAAATGGCGATCAGATAAATTAATATATAAATTGGAAAAGTCAACTTGTCCAAATAGTAGGCTAAAGGGAGGCATAATAATATCGTCCACAAATGATTCTACAATTTTAGCGAATGTCGTGCCAATAATGACACCGATACTCATATCTATGACATTACCTCTGACAGCAAATTCTTTAAATTCACTGAAAAGCTTCAATTCATCACCTTCTTTGCTTCGTAGTAACAACCTTATGCAAGAGGGGGAGATTTATGCCAAGCAAAAAAAGAAATGAGCTAAGTGGATTCACTTAGCTCGTTTCTTTTGGTACTGGGCTAGCTGGATTCGAACCAACGCATGACGGAGTCAAAGTCCGATGCCTTACCGCTTGGCTATAGCCCATCGACATTTTTCTTATTGTGTCCAACCAATAAAAAATGATTCAGGAAAATATTTGATTTGAATTAATCATTTTATCAAAAAAAATGGCTGTTGGTTAATGACTCTAATTATAATGTTTCCTTATCGAAAAATTTTATACAAGAAAAAAGGAATTTGTTTTTTTTTGTAGAATATTAGCATTGGTTTAACTTATAAATAAAAGAGGTGGTAGATGTTGTATGAAATTGAACAGTATAGCAGAAAGCTTCTTAATGAGGCAATAAACATGAAAGTCACAGATCTTCATTTTATTCCTGAAGATGAGAATTATTTAGTGTTATATCGCTTCAATGGTCGGATGGAGCGTTGGAGAAAATTGCCTTTAAAAATGGCCGAGCGATTAATTAGCCATTTTAAGTATCGATCCGGTATGGATATTGGTGAAAGGCGCAAACCCCAAAGTGCTTCGATGGTATATAAGAAACATGCGTTAGTATTTTCCCTCAGATTATCTACTATACCCACTAGAGATAAGGAAAGTTTAGTCATACGCTTACTTCCTAACTTTTCCACTCAATCATTATCTACGTTATCAATTATCCCTAATAAATCAAAAGTCCTTCATGCAATAACTTCATTAACTCATGGTCTCTGTTTAATATCAGGACCAACAGGATCTGGTAAGACGACAACTCTTTATACAATTGTTGATCAAATTATTCGAGAGGGAGGAAAGTCAGTTATTTCAATTGAAGATCCCGTAGAACGGTTCATTCCGAATTCGATTCAAGTCGAAGTAAATCCAAAGATCGGTATGACGTTTGAAGCTATTCTTAAGGCTTCTTTAAGACATGATCCTGATGTCATTTTAATTGGAGAAATTCGAGACGAAGTTACAGCTGCACTTGCTATTCGTGCTTCATTAACTGGGCATGTTGTCCTTGCAACTGTTCATGCTGATAGTTGTTATTCTGCTTTAATGAGAATGCTTGATCTTGGTGTATCACGTTTTGACCTTATCGAATGTTGCAAAATCATCCTCTCACAACGAATTATTAATACAAAGTGTCCATTGTGCGAAAGTATTTGTCACCCTATTTGTGATCGAGATCGACATATGTCTAGAGCTTCTTTATATGAAGTATTAAAAGGGGAGGCGCTAAATCAATCAATACTTAAGGAACAAAGACAAGTTGATAATCCGTTTGTATTAGAAGCAAAAAAAGCATGGGCACTCGGTTATATAGAAGAGAAAGAGGTGTTGAGATTTGTTACCAATGCTTTCTAAAAGGCGACTGCGTAAGCAACATCTTCGAAATGTAGCTTCCTCATTTATTCGTATAGGTCGGTTGCTTGAGCAAGGCTACCCACTTGAAGCGGCACTCAAGTTTGTTCAACTACATGTTATCCATATAACGAGAGATCAAATTAATGAAGTTCTAATGCATTTAAAAGAGGGGCATTCTGTCCATGAATCATTTCGATCTTTTGACATTCCAACTAGTATTAAATCGTTCCTTTATTTTTATGATCACCAAGGAAATTTGGCACAAGGGTTTACTCATGCTGGTACATTGTTAGTTCAACGAGAGAAAGTGCTATCTGATGTAACGAAACTCCTTCGCTACCCACTCGTTCTGATCTTCTTCTGTACGATTGTTTTGATATTAATGTTTCAATTTGTTATTCCTCATTTTCGTTCTTTTTTTACAATGATGAACGATAGCCCACCATTCCTTACGAGTGTTTTCTTATCTTTTGTTTACCATTTACCCTATTTCGTTTGTGCTTGTATCGTTATCCTTTTTCCTTTGATTTTTTATTTTCTTGTTAAAGTGAAAAAGTTATCTCCTTATCAAAGAACGAGGAAGCTTATGTCTATTCCATTTTGTAAGAAGTATGTTAAAACAGTTATTACGTATTTTTTTGCTTTGCAATTAGGCAAATTTATTAGTACAGGTATGTCTTTGCAACAATCGTTGGCGCAATTTCAAAAACAGGATTATCTTCCGTTCTTTCAACAAGAGTGCGTACAAATTTCACACGAACTTCATCAAGGGCGATCATTCCAAGAGATACTATTTGCAAAAGATTATTTACGTACTGAATTATCGTACGTTGTTGATAATGGTGAGAAAGCTGGGTATTTGGGGAATGACCTTGAGCAGTATAGTGAAATTTTATATCTAGAACTAGAGGAAGCATTAAAGAGGGGGTTACGACTAGTACAACCGGTCCTTTTCTTACTTGTAGGTGGATTTGTCTTTTTATTATTTCTTGCAACGATGTTGCCACTTTTTCAAATGTTAGGGTCACTATAGTTTGTATTGAACGTTCTTTAGAGGGGCTGATCTTTAGTAATAGTCCAGTATATTGCGCTTAAACATTTTTAGGAAGCTATATATTGTGTGCTATAGATCACTCTCTTTGGCTATGAATAAAAATCATAATTCTTTTAAAAAAAGGTTGCATGTTTTCAAATGTACGTGGTATATTATTACCTGTCGCTGATGAGCGGCAAGCAACTTTCGAAAAAAGATCTTGACTTTACCTTTTGTAGAATGTTAAGGTATAAAAGTTGCTGTTAAAATAGTTCTTTGAAAACTGAACAAAAGCCAAGCGAAATAGAGATAGTTTTGTTGGTGTTTATCAACGAAACCACAATCTCGTCAATTAAATCCTATCATTAGATAGGTTGAAATAAATTAGTATCGTTAGCGATGCTTTTGAGCTATGTTGTAACACGAAGGTGAAGCAACTCAAACACTTTTATGGAGAGTTTGATCCTGGCTCAGGACGAACGCTGGCGGCGTGCCTAATACATGCAAGTCGAGCGGACT